>NZ_JAVYSZ010000033.1:0-5458 GCF_038728925.1 Acidiplasma sp. | reverse complement strand
GGAAAAAAATACGCTGTTAAATTTAAATGTACCTGTTTTTCAGGGCCTTATATATTATTATAAAGAATACAAGGAATGGATAGATTCATCAGGACTTGATGTTGTAAGCTCCATAATGAGCGCCATGCTTCCAGAAATAGATGGTACAATAGAACCGATACTTGTTGGCGTTATTAAAAAAATTTCTGAAAAGGGAACAGTTTACAGGGAATTATCCCCGGTATATGAGCAGATAAATTATATGGCAAATAGAATAAAAAAGTGGGTTAATTTAAAATATAAAAATAACGGTGATAAAAAAATAGCAATTATACTCCATTCAGGTTCATCTTTTAAGGACCTTGAGGCAAATATAGGCACTGCAACAGGCCTTGATACATTAAATTCTGTTGCCAATATAATGAAAATACTTAAAAACTCTGGCTTCTCTCTGGATTATGTACCTGAAAATGGCGAGGATCTTATACAGGAAATATTAAGGAAAAAGGCCATCCCTGAGGGTAAATGGACATCAATTGAAAACATAATAGATAGAAAAGGTGCTGTCGATACCATAAACTCTGATGAATATTCCAAAATTTTTAATTCAATACCCGAGGATTCAAGAAAGGCAATAATCAACCGCTGGGGAAATATAAACTGGAACAGGGATTACATGGTATTAAATTCACAATTTTACATACCGGGGCTTCTCTCTGGAAATATTTTTATAGGCATACAGCCAAAAAGAATAACGTTTTCAGATGATGATAACAGCATAAGAACCATACATGATTCTGAAACACCAATTACGCATTACTGGCTTGCATTTTATAAATGGATAGAAACAAAATTCGGTGCGGATGCCATAATTCATGTTGGTACTCACGGAACACTTGAATTTACACCCGGAAAGGGTCTCGGCCTCTCACCCTCATGCTTCCCAGAAATTTCCATAGGTACCATGCCGAATATATATCTTTATTCTACAAATGTTCCTGGTGAGGGTATAATAGCAAAGCGCAGGAGCTATGCAGTACTTTTAGATTATATAACGCCACCAACATCCTATGATGAGGTACCTGATGAAATTAATAAGCTTGAGGAATTAATAGATGATTATGAGGAGTCTGAAAAATCAGAAAATAATGCAAGAGAGGATTTAATTTTAAGGGATATAAAAAATCTTGCCAGCAAAATAGGTTTAAGCATAGACTTTGATGACGCACATAAGGCCACACATGAAATAGAACACAGAATAAATCTTTTCAAGGATTCTGTAATAACCCACGGTCTCTATGTATATGCCCAGGAGGTTAATAACGATGATCTGCCTGATTATGTTGCAACTGCCACAAGATTTGATGAACACTCATTAATATCAATGCATGGAAAGGATGCAGCGGTTAAAATGATAAAGGAATATATAAATCATAACAATGATATTCCAGAACTTGAAAGAGGCATTATAAATAATCTAAAATTTTCATCAAAAAATGAGGAAAATAATCTTCTAAAGGCACTCAATGGAGAATTTATACCATCCGGCCTGTCTGGCTCCCTCGCACGTGGAAGATATGATGTTTTACCATCTGGCAGGAACTTTTATGCTGTGGACCCATTTAAGATTCCAAGCCAGTCAGCGTGGCAGGTTGGCGTTATACTTGCAAATAAACTAATAGAAGCCGAATATAAGAAGAATAATAAATTTCCAGAGACAGTGGGTTTTGTGCTCTGGTCAACAGATGCATACAGATCGGATGGGGAGCTCATATCACAGATTTTATTTACCATTGGTGTTGAGCCCATATGGCAGGAGGGTTCAAAGAAGGTTTCCGATGTTAGGGTTATACCAATGGAAAAACTTCAGAGGCCAAGAATAGATGTTGTCATTGAATCAAGCGGAATAGTCAGGGATAATCTATTTAATATTATTGAGCTTATAGATACAGCAATTAGGAAGGTTGCCGAACTTGATGAGTCTGAGGAGGATAATTACATTAAAAAACATTACAGGGAGTACGGCCATTTAATGAGAATTTTTTCATCTAAACCAGGGTCCTACGGGTCCGGTGTGAGCAATGCGGTGGAATCATCAAAATGGAAGAATGAAAATGACCTTGCAGATGTGTTTATAGAGTGGATGGGGTATTCATATGGTAAGAATAACTTTGGAAGGGAGGCAAAAAATGAGCTTTCACTGGTATCAAAAAATATAGATACAATTATACATAAGAGGGAGATTGATGAGATAGATATAAACGACGATTCATGCAACTATTCATATGCAGGCGGATTTTATTTAATGGCAAAAAAGTATGGTTCAAGCCCAAATCTTATGTTTGAGGATACATTCAATCCATCGCGCCCGCAGGTAAGGACAATGAAGGAGGAAATAGAAAGGACGGCAATAGGGAAGCTCTTAAATGATAAATGGATTAATGCACAGAAAAACTTTGGATACAGGGGTGCCACGGAAATGCTCAAAAAAATAGAGCACCTGTATGGCTGGGCGGCCACAACCAAAATGGTAAATGATGCAATTTTTAATAATATAGCCGAAAAATTCATTTTAAACAATGAAATGAAGGAATGGTTTAAAAGGGAAAATCCATGGGCATTAAGTGAGATAACATCCAGAATGATAGAGGCATATAAGAGGGGCATCTGGAATGCATCTGAGGATATGAGGGAAAAACTTGATAATGCCTATATTGAAATGGAGGGTGAGAGTGAATGAAAATTAACTACTTCCCATTTTCTGCAATTCTTGGAAATGATGATATAAAGCTTGGATTAATTATCAATGCAATTGACCCGAAAATAGGTGGAATTTTAATCACAGGTCCAAAGGGCATTGCAAAATCAACAATGGTAAGATCGCTTTCAAATATACTGCCAGAAATGGATTCAATAAGAGGGTGCAGGTTCAACTGCACATTAAATTCTGAAAATCTTTGTGATGAATGCCGTGAAAAGATAGATAATAATTCTGCCGAGATAGTGAAGAAATCAGTGCCTGTAATAACCTTACCAATAAGTTCAACACTTGATCGTGTTGTTGGATCAATAGATATAAATTCTGCCATTTCAGGAAGGGTTAATTTCAGAGAGGGGCTGCTTGGTGAGGCAAACAATGGAATTTTATACATAGATGAGGTAAATCTGCTTGATGATTCCATAGCAGACGCAATACTGGACTCAGCCGCATCAGGCATAAATACTGTTGAAAGGGATGGCGTCTCATATATACATCCTGCGAGATTCATTTTGGTTGGTACAATGAATCCTGAGGAGGGAGAGCTCAGACCACAGCTTCTTGACAGATTTGGTATTTCAGCTGAGGGAAAACTGCCATCAAGCGCAGAAGAGCTAATTGAGATTGCAAACAGGGTTGATGAATTTGATCACAATCCGGTGGAATTTATAAGCAAATATGATCAGGATGATGAAATTTTAAGAGAAAGAATAGTGAGGGCAAGAAATGCTCTTAGATATGTAATCATACCCGATGATATAGAGAAATATATGGCTGATGTTATATTGAAATATCATATGGGTAACAGGGCCATGATATCTGCGGTTAAGGCGGCAAGGGCAATAGCAGCATATAATGGTAATAAAAATGTTACAATGGAGGATGCAAGGAAGGCACTTGAATTTGCACTAAGGCATAGAATCAACGATGATGAAAAAAGCAACATGGAAAGGGAACTTAACAATACCGGTCAAAATCAGGGCAATAAAAATGAGAATATAAATGAGGATATGAACAATAATGATATAAATAATGATGAAAAAATGCCGGTAAAAAAAAATAATTCCACAGGGGATGATACCCTAAATAATATTGAGAATCCCAGAATAGATATGAAATTAAGAAATGAGATTATTAAAAAGAGCGGAAGAAATGCAAAATCTGGAAATTTTATAAGAACAGGACATAAAAACGGGAATCACCTTGATCTTTATTCGTCCATGGTATCCATGAAAATCAATAATCATAAAAAGATGCAGGCATCGGATATTGTCCTGAGGGAGGGTTATTCCGGTGGTGCCGTCCCGGTTATAATAGCAATTGACTCAAGCACGTCCATGGGTTTTAAAAGAAGGATAGGAAATGCACTAGAGCTGTCAAAACTTTTATTTAAAAAGGCTTATATTACAAGAAGCAGGGTTGCACTCATATCGTTTTCAGGCACAGGCGCCAGAGTATTAATGAACTTTTCCAGAAATTTCACGGTCCTCAACCAGAGGCTTAAATCCATAAAAAGTTCAGGGAAAACACCCCTTTTAGAGGGCTTAAAACAGATATATAAAACGTCAGCATATTCTGGTGAAAAAACAGTTTCAGTACTTTTTACAGATGGTCGCGGAAATTATCCACCCGGAAATATGAAGGATGATATTATTGATATATCCAAAAAATTAAAGAATGTTTCAAGGCTTTATATAATAAATGGCGAAAATGGATTCTTACCAACATATAATAATTTAATAGCAGAATATTCAAACGGGCATATAATAAGCGATGTTAACAATGTAAAAATAAACTGAATATAAAAATAAATAATATAAATGCATTATAAATCCAATGACAGATGAAATACCTGAAAAACGGAATAAGCATCCATATTTTATGTATGATATGATAAAGGATATTCCCAATGGGCTTAATGAAACTGTAAGGGAGATGGAAAAATTTGATTATGATATTATAAAATCACCGCTTGTATTTACCGGAAATGGTACTGCATATCACAGTGAGTATATAGGCTCTCAGTTCCTTAATAAACTGGATGTTAATTACAGGGTTATACAGGCATATGAACTTCTTAATTATTCCGGCCTTTCAAAGGGGACTGTGGTGGGAATTTCCCACAGTGGAAAAACAAAATCAACCATGGATGCACTAAGTTATATGAAAAAATATGCATTTACTGTTGGAATAACACATTATGAAAATACAACAATAGGGAATATAACAGACAAAACAGTAATTATAAAAACCCCTGATCTTTCACTGTGCAATACCAAGGCATTTTTTGATAATGCAATCGCATCAATGTATATAGCACAGAACTATGCAGGCATTGATGTGGGAATTAAGGAAATAATAAAAAAAATAATAAATCTTGTTTCAGTTATGGAAAAACCGGTTATGGATATTGCAGGGCAGCTCAATGATATAAATACAATATTCGTGCTTGGGTCAGGCCCCAACTATCCTGTGGCAAGGGAGGCTGCACAGAAGATAAAGGAGGCAACACACATACATGCAGAGGGCATAGAGCTTGAGGAATTCAACCATGGATGCACATCAATTATAGATGATAAATCGTTGCTAATCCTCATTGGCGATGGCTATAACAATGAAAGAATGAACCAGATAGTAAGAGCATGCAGGGTAACCGGGACAAAAACACTGACATTAAATGGCAGTGGTGATTTTAACATAAACATAGATGGATTTAATGAT
>NZ_JAVYSZ010000032.1:0-6268 GCF_038728925.1 Acidiplasma sp. | reverse complement strand
GCACCAAGAACGGATAAAGCAATTCCAGTGTACTGTCTCAGCCTTAGCTTTTCGTGATAAACAATCCGGCCTGATAATGCAAGGGATACAGGAAGCATTGCTATAATGGCACCGGCTATAACCAGTATGCCATATTGAATGGAAAATGCATATAATACATTGCCTGAACCATCAAGTATGCCTGCTATTATTGATATTAAAATAATCATGAATGCAATGTGGTCTGTTCTAATATTATTTTTAGAAATTTTCATTTTGATGCCATTAATTATTGGCCTTATATTAAATATGATGAAAACAGAGAAAAAGCCTATAATTCTGGAAAGCAGTAGTGGCACAGGCGATGAGTGGACCGATGCTATGGCAAATGTTAATGGGATGTAATAAATTCCCCAAATTATATTTGCGGCTGCAGCGATTAATAATACCTTATCGACCTTAAATCCCCTTGTTACTGTGACAAGTATTGATCCAAAAATTATAAGTATAATTCCTGGCAGAATTAATGATGTTAATTTTTCACGCAAAATGCTCAAACCAAAGAGAATTACAACTATTTGCTGTACATTTATTGTTACCGCTGCATTTCCAAGGTTTGCGCCCCTTAAAGATTTATAAAATAGTATATATCCAAGTCCTAAAAAAATTCCTGAGAATACCGACATTACAATAAGAAAAATTGAAAATGAGTGCGCGGGGGACATCATAATACTAATAAGCATTGGTAAAATGCCGGAGCCAACAATTATCATGGAAACAATATTGGGATTAATTTTTGATGTTAAACCCTTAATGATTGTGTTTGATGCAGTCCATACTGCAAGTGCGGCGAATGGAAATATTATGTACTGAAACATTATCTCAGCACAGTTAATATTATCTAATATTTATATTTAACACGAAATTAAAAACTTTATAAGCTGGAATGGGGTAAAAAATCGATTTATTTTAATTTTATAATACTTGATTAATGATAAATATGGCAGTATAATTTAAAACTTTAAATATTTTATATATAAATATTTACCAGCGTCTGCCATGGTATCTGTATGATTTTTCATGCCCTGATGTTCTGTGATGGTTTTTTATTATGTTTTCATTAACTATTTTGTTAAATGATGAATTTATATACTTTTCGTTTAGCCTGATCTCTATATGCTCCATATTTATGCTGCTTTTTGCCTGAATTTCATGGATCATGTATTTTTCCTCCTCATTAAATATTGTCATCGCACGGCCATTTTTACCCATTCTGCCTGATCTTCCAACCCTGTGTGTGTATGTCTCTATATTGTCAGGTGCATCGAAGTTTATAACATCTGAAATTCCCGGTATATCCAGACCCCTTGCAGCAATATTTGTGGTAACAAGTATGCCAGAATCCATTTTTCTAAACTCATTTATTGATCTTTCCCTGTAATTCTGTTTCATGCCGCCGTGAAGTAAAATATTTCTAAAACCCTCCTGCGTAAGGGCCCTGTTAATTATTTCACCCATTTTCTGTGTTTTGACAAAGATAATGGATTTTTTTGAACCATAATCATTTAAATATGACATTAATATTGAAAATTTATTGCATTTTCTGGATACGGTATAAATATGGTTTATTGTTTCCGGTATTCTATCCTCATCAGCAAATATGTTTTCCGGGTTTTTCATGAACTGCCTGGAAAGCATTTTAATCTTTTCCGGCATTGTGGCCGATAACAATATTGTCTGCCTCCTATCATTTGTGTATCCTATTATTGTTTTAATATCGTCTATAAAACCCATGTCAAGCATCTCATCAGCCTCATCAAGAATGAGGTGGTTAATTCTGGATATATCAAGGTAACCCTTATTTATCAGGTCAATTATTCTTCCGGGTGTGCCTATTACAATATCTGCACGGTACAATGAATCTATCTGCCTCTGATATGGGGCCCCGCCATATATTATTGAATATCTTAATCCAGTATATTTTCCCATTTTTTCAAAAACTTTTGCCGTCTGCAATGAAAGCTCCCTGGTTGGAAGAACAATAAGGGCCTTGACATACCTGCCCTTTAAGCTGGATATGGAATTTAACACTGGAATTAAGTAAGCACCGGTCTTTCCAGATCCGGTTTTTGACCTTATAATTACATCCCCTCCAGACATTATATGTGGTATGGCCATATCCTGAATTTCTGTGGGATTTATAAAATTCATATCATTTAGTGCCCTTTTAATCTCTTTATTAATATTCATATTTTCAAATTTTGACAATTTAAACACTCCATTGTATATACTTAGTTTCCTTATATACTTATTCTTATAATAAAATAAAATTTTTGAGGATTAATCCTCAAGTGCTGTACTTTCCATGATTTTATCCTTAGGTGCCGATTTTAGTCCTATAAAAAAGAATATAATTGCATAAAAGAACAGAACCAAATAGTCAAATGGATATGGTATTAAATTTGTTCCTCCTGTGGGTGTACCACCGTATCTTGACAATAGTATTAAACCAATTAAGTATAATGGTATCCATAGTGAGTTTTTTAGATGAAGATTTGAGTATTTCTTTAAATGTGCCTGGTAAATAAATATTATGGATCCTGCAAGGGTTGCGCCAAGTGCGTATAATGTTGTTGGATATGTTGCCCAGTAAATAAGGTATGTTGCAATGATGAATGCGGAAAATGACCAGAGCATTGGGTAAGGAATTTTAAATGGCCTCTCAACATCCGGGTATAATTTTCTCAGCACAGGCAATGATATTGATGCAATTGCAAAATTTGCAACTGCGGCAACAACCACGAAATCGACAAGTTCATACCATGATGGTAGTGGAACCAAAAATATAATGCCCAGAATGACTGATAAAACAAGAGCATATACAGGTGCGCCACTTTTTGTAGTTTTTCTAAAGATTTTCGGAATTGCATTTTCCTCTGAGAAGCCGAAAATTATTCTGCTTGCACCGGTAAGATAAACACCAAGTGTGCCCCCTGGGGAAATAATTGCAAAAATAAAGAATATCACAATCATTACACCTAAAAGTGCAGCAACCTGAGGACTTACAAAGCTTAAATTACCATGCATTATATCAACCAGCGGTGATGATCTACCTGCAACATAGGCCCAGTCACCGATAGGCTTGTTAAATCCCTTCCAGTTTACGGTTCCAACTATTACAACAGCCATGGCAATGTAAAGCAGGCTCTGAATTAACAGAACAAGACCTATAATCTTTGGCATGTTTTTTGCCGGATTCTTAACCTCACCTGCCATATCTGCTACCTGCCTGTAACCACCAAATGAAAAGAGTATTCCAGATGCGGGTATTGCTATGAAAATACCGCCAATGGATGGTGCGAAGCTTGGAGATACAAAATTGGATGGATGGAAGATGAATAATGGAAGTATTATTACAAATGCAATAACCACGGCTATTTTAACCCATGTCCAGACCTTATTGAACTTCGCGAAATGTGCTATGCTCTTAAGATTTAAAAATAAAAAGCCAATCATTAAAAGTATTGATAAGAGTATTCCATATCCGGTTAAAAGGCCCGTGGTCGAATTATACAGCTGCGGAACATAAAATGCAGCATATTCAGACACTGCCACTGCCTCTATTGCAGGAATGGTAACTGCCCATATAAAAAGGGCCCATCCGGAAATAAAACCACCATATGACCCATATGAATAATAGGCAATCCTGGCACTGATTCCGGACCTTGGAAACATTGCAGAATATTCGGCAAATGGTAGGGTTACCAGAACTATAAATACTGCTGTTAATATCCATGAAATAATGACAGCGGGGCCAGCATAACCTGTACCGCCTGCTGCCGCAAATAAAATGCCGGAGCCAACCGCCCCGCCAACGCCGAACATGATTGCATCATGTGTATTTATTCCTCTTTTTAGACCAGTTTTTGTTCTTTTAATACTCTCTGCCTCATTCAAGTTCATATTTTCCTAATGAGAATAACAATATAAATTTTTGCCTAAAAATTTAAAAATTAAAATTTATTAAATTTAAATAAGATGGAAAAAATGAGTAATAATATAAATTTAAAAATACTTTTGAAATGATTATCATAAAAATGTAATTAATTTATTATAATGTTAAATCAGGATTATAATACATTTATATTAATAAAGTTTAAGATTTAAAAATCATTATTATGGATAATAGTTAAAAACATAATAACAATTTTAGTATAAAATATATGCTTTTTTATGTGCACAAAAAATTATATAATAATTAAAAATGATATTTCATGAAAAAATATGCTGTGGCGTCAAGCCACCCACTCAGTACAATTGCAGGTGAGGAGGCCCTATCTAAAGGTGGAAATGCCTACGATGCACTGCTTGCGACAAGTGCTGCATTAACTGTTGTTCAACCACATCTGAACGGCCTTGGTGGTGATTTTTTTGCGACAGTTAAGGATGGTAATTATTACTGCATAAATGCCAGCGGTTATGCTGCAGCCCTTGCAGATATCGATTTTTTCAGGTCAAAGGGTTATTCTAAAATTTCGGAGAGGGGGATATATTCATCCTTTTCAATACCAGGACTTGTTTCTGCATGGAAATTAATAGAGAAAAAGGCAAACCTTACCCTCAAAGAAAATTTTTCAAGGGCAATAGGTTATGCAAAAAATGGTTTTAAGAAGAGCAACAAGCTTAAAAAGGCCATAGATTCATTTACCCATGGTGATTCAGATTTCAATTCAATATATAAAAAATCAGGGGATATTTTATATCAAAAGGATCTGGGAAAAACACTTGAAACCCTTGCAAATGATGGTCTGGACTCCTTTTATCATGGTGATATAGCCAGAAAGATTAATGATGATATGGTATCAAAGGGCGGGCTTATTAGGTTCAACGACCTTGATAATTTTAGTCCGGAAATAAGGGAACCGCTCACTGTAAAATACAGGGACTTTAAAATATATACCAATCCACCGGTTAGCCAAGGGCTTACAGAAATAGTATGGTTTAATCAATTAAATAACTATGAATTAAATTCTATGAATAAGGAGGATTACTATGATACCCTGATAAAAACCATGATGGATGCATATAAATACAGGCCAGAGTATATTTATGACGGATCAGTTATAGATGACAGTATATTTTCAAATGTACCGAAAACAAATTTCAATGGCAAGAATAACCATTTATCAGATACAACGGCGTTCTCAATATTTGATGGGGAAATAGAGATAAGCGCAATTCAGAGCAACTTCATGGGTTTTGGTTCAGGCCATACGATTCATGGAACCGGAATAAACATGAATAACCGTGGATCATACTTTACCCTTGATGCAAACCATAAAAATGCCCTTAAACCGCATAAAAAAACATTTCATACATTAATGAGCACAATAGCAACCGGAAAGTTTGACATAATTTTTGGTTCAATGGGTGGTGACGTACAGCCACAGATCAATGTTCAGGTCCTGTCCAGAATAATAGACCTTAACTATAATATACAGGATGCAATAAGCCATCCCAGATTTGCCTATCCAGCAAGCATATATAATAATGCTGATATATTTTATGAGAAATCACTTAATTTAAAAAAATATAAAATGGTTAATGATTTAAATGACATGATGGGGCATGCACAGGGTATTTTATATGATGGAAACGTGCATACCGGATTTGATCCGCGTGGTGATGCCTTTGAAATAATATAAATTTTAATGTTGTATAATTTTTAATATTATTGTTTTTTTAAATTATATAATAAATAATCAATGATTAATATTGCCATAAAATTTTAAAGGAATAAATAGACATTTTTTTATTTAGATACAAAAATTTATTAATAATACATATTTACTTTCATAATGGAATACGGACTCAAGAGAAATTATGTATCCAGTTTCAGGCTTATATGGCAGGCAATGGGGACTCTCTCAGTTGCTGCGGATGCTGCATATTTGCTGGTTGGTGTTGTTGAATTTGCCCTGGGTGCAACCCCATTATCATTATTCCTTGGGGTAATTGGATATTTATTTATAATGAATACAGGATACCAGTTTTCGAAGCATGTAAACTCTGCCGGTTCTTATTATACATTTGCGGGGAAGGGGCTTGGTGGCATTGTTGGTACTTTTCAGGCATGGAACATGGCATTTTATGGAATTTTGGGATATGGTAGTTTTGGCTTTCTTGGCCTTGCATCATTTATTACCTTAATAGACCCGAAATATTCGGGTGCACTCTTCTGGGTGCCAATAGCCTTTGTGGCCGCACTTATATCATTTTTGTTTACATA
>NZ_JAVYSZ010000031.1:0-6493 GCF_038728925.1 Acidiplasma sp. | reverse complement strand
CATCACCAACGGCAATAAGGTTATTAATGAAATACGGTGAAAAATATCCGGAATCACATGATTTATCATCCCTAAAATATCTGGGCACAGCAGGGGAGCCAATAAACCCTGCGGCATGGCACTGGTACTATGAGGTAATAGGCAAGAATCGGTGCCCAATAATAGACACATACTGGCAGACTGAAACTGCAGGACCTGTGCTGTCACCATCCATATATCTTGGGCTTCCAGACCTTAAACCAGGTTCTGCAACATTTCCAATGCCGGGCATAGAACCTGATGTGCTGGATGAAAATGGAAAGAGGGTCAGGGATGGTGAAAAGGGATATATAGTAATAAAAAGGCCATGGCCAGGCATGATGCTTACAGTAAATGGTGATGAGAATAAATATAGAACCAACTACTTCCCGTTTAATGATGAGATTTATAAAATGGGAGATTATGCCATAAGGGATTCAGATGGATATTACTGGCTGCTTGGAAGGAGTGATGAGGTATTAAAGGTCTCAGGGCACAGGATAGGTACAATAGAGATAGAGGATGAGCTTGTATCCATGAAAGAGATAGCAGAGGCTGCAGTATTTGGAAAGCCTGATACTGTGAAGGGTGATGCAATAATAGCATTTGTTACATTAAAGGACGGCTATGAAAAATCCTCGGAATTAATAGAGAAAATAAAGAGGAAGGTTAGAAATGACCTTGGCCCAATAATGGTTCCCGAGGAGATACACATAGTGAATTCACTTCCAAAGACAAGGTCAGGAAAGATAATGAGGAGGGTAATTAAGGCGGTTTACCTTAACCAGCTTCCAGGGGATATAAGCACCCTGGAAAATGAGGCGTCAGTTGATGAAATCAAAAGGGCAATGGATCTAATAAAAAAGCAGAGTGGTAATTAATGGAAAATATAAAGGAAATTGATAATGAAAATAAGGCAATGATAAAAATTGCCGAGTCCAATCCAATGGAGGTTAATCAGATAAATAAGTCCCTGCTTGCTGATCCTGCACCCCTTGGACTTGCAGCCTTTGGTTTTACAACATTTTTATTGAGTTTTGTCAATGCCGGAATATTATCCGGCACTGCAGTATCTGTTGTTATGCCACTGGCATTTTCCTATGGCGGATTTGCACAGCTTCTAACCGGTGCATTTGAAATGCGCAGGGGGAACACCTTTGGTTTCACAGCCTTTACATCCTACGGTTCATTCTGGTTCTTTTACGGTCTTCTGGTCTTCTTCAGCTATTTAAAAATTATAACAATTTCTGTGCATGCACTTGGCATAGCCCTGATCCTATGGGGGCTTTTTACACTTTATATGTGGGCAAACGCAATGAGACTAAATTTGGCCCTAAATATGACATTTTTATTCCTGTGGCTTGCATTCATGGCCCTTGGTTTCGGTGCATATTATTCAAATACCACACTTACCAGAATAGGTGGAATATTTGGATTCATCACCGCATTTTTCGCTGTATACACAAGCTTTGCAATAATAAGCAATTCAATAAAGGAAAAAACCCTTCCCCTTGGCTCTCCATGGTTTAAAAAATAATCATTTAATTTTTTTTATTGTTTTTAACAGCATGCCGGTTTTTATTAACGTATCAGGGCTGTCAATAATTAAATGCCTCACTGGATATTTTTGAGGGTCATATGAATCAACATGAAGCTCATAATGATCAGTAAATTCAACAAGATGGATTCCCATTGTGGACTTATATATGCCTGATCTGTAATCACGTATCTGGCCCCTTATCTTTCCAACAGATCGCCTGAAGATTCCAGATTCCTCTGGTTTATTGTCAATATTCTTGCTTATCTCAATTTTCCCCTCAAGCACTGCCAGTGCACATAAGGAGTTCCATATATCATACATGAACATTATAATATAATAAATAATAAAAATCTATTGCAATGAAAAATGTTTAAATATGTTAGTGTAATACTAATTTTATATGTATGATAATAAAAAAGCCACAGAATATGAAAACAGGCTAAAAAAAGGGCAGGTTGGGACCTGGGGTGCCATAGCGGAGGAAATATCAGCAATGGCCCCAGCATGTGATGCAATAGCCTTTGTGGTATCCTCGGCAATTTTCGCATTCTTTTTAACACCATTATCATTTATAATCGCAACATTAACCATGTTTTTGGAGGTAAATACATTATATCATTTATCAAGAAGACATGCCAGCGCAGGGGGGTATTACGGTTATATTGCCAATGCATTTGGCCCTGTTCCTGCAATAAGTGCAGGATTAATGTATCCGATGTACCAGATAGTGAGTACCGCTGCAATTCCGGTTTTCGTTGCCGGTGTTGTGCTGCCGGGCGTTGTTAAATATTTCCTTGGAATTGGCATGCCAGCATGGATATGGATACCATTCATACTTGCATTTATAATTATACCCATAATGATAGCAATAATAGGAATCAGACCACAGATGAAATACATAAAATACGCATCATTTTTTGAGTTGATTTTCCTTGCCACATTATCTGCAATTATAATAATAAAGGCTCCTGATAACACAGTCAATGTATTTAATCCATTTGCGTGGCCACAGTACTCATCATGGTTTGCACCTGAGGGTGGCCCTATAGCAGGTGTTGGCCTTGGCATGATATTTGGTTTAACAAGTTTTATAGGCTACGGTGGATCAGCCCCTCTGGGTGAGGAGGCCACAAACCCAAAGGCCATAACAAGGGCACTGACAGTTGGCCTTCTGCTAGTTGGTATTGTATTGACAGAGGTTGCATACGCTCAGATCGTTGGCTGGGGGATACCAATGATGCAAACGTTTTCATCCAGCGGTATTCCTGGAATTATTGTTGCAACTGCATACACAGGTATAGTTGGCGGTGTTTTATTTTCTCTTGTTGCATTTAACTCTGCATTTTCTGATTCTGTTGCAATGCAGGCCAATGCGGGTAGAGTGTATTTTGCCATGGGCAGGGACGGAATTATACCAAAATTCTTTTCATATATACATAAAAAATATGTAACTCCATCAAAGGCCCTTATATTTGTGGCTGTTTCATCCTCAGTTATGGCAATTATATCGACATTTTTAATTGCAATGGGTGCTGGAGTCAATCCATACACACTTTTAACGAGCAGGGCCAGTGATCCGGTTATTGTTAATGCATTAACCGATTCCTTCCAGTTTTTAACAACCATGGCACTTGCCGGATTAATTATTACACACGTCCTTTTAAATACCAGTGTTATGACAATGTTCAGAAGATTAAAGGAAAAACATGGAAATATACTGGATAAAATAAAACACTTTACAGAGCATTATGCATTTCCAGCAATTGCCACCGTCATATTCCTTTTTGTTCTCTATGAATCAGTGGTGCCACCAGTGTACCCAATAACAGATGCAATCATAATAATAGGTGTTTATACATTATTTTCAGTAATTTATGCATTTTACATAAAATATAAAAAACCTGATGTTGCAAGGAGGGCGGGAAAGACCGTAAACCTGGTTGATGAGGAGCATAACAAAATTTAAATTCTTTTTTTATAATCAGGTGAGTATTCTATTAATTTTTTTGTATATTCATTTTCAGGTTTATTCATGATAGTATCAGTATCATTTTCCTCAATGATTCTGCCTTTATTAAGTATATAAATATAATCGGATGCGAAGGCCACACGGTTTATATCATGGTCTATATAAATTACAGAAATGGTTTTCCTTATGCTTTTTAAGAGTGAGAGCATATAAAATAAATTAATGGGGTCAAGCATTGAAAAAGCCTCATCCAGAACTATATATTTTGGATCAGGAATAATTGCAATTGTAAATGCAAGTTTCTGCATTTCTCCACCGGATAGTGTATTTACATATTTTGATCTATAATCATCATAATCAAGCCTGGTGGATTCAAATTTTTTTATTGAGCTTTCAATATCCACATTGTTTAATTCTGATGCGGTCATTATGTGCCATTCCACTGTCTTAACCATATTTAATGAAATGTAAGGGTCCTGAAACACATAGCGTATATAATCATATTTTTTCTCTTGGGAATTATCATAAAGAACCTCACCGGAATAATCCCTGTCATAACCAGATATTATATTTGCCAGTGTTGTTTTTCCAGAACCAGATGAACCAGTTATTCCATTTATAATATTTTCCTTAAAAATCGTTGATATATTATCAAGGGCATAAAAATCGGAATATCTAAAATTCCCGGTTTTAATTTTATATTTTTTTGTTAAATTAATTATTTTTATCATCCTTCCACCCAGGATATCTTATGCAGCGGTAACCATGACCATTAATGTTTTTATACGGTATATCGTTTTCACATTCATTATTTATGTATGGACAGGAATTTATAAAAACGCAGCCACCGTGCCTATCATTTTTTACCGGCCTGTAAACCAGATTTTTATTGGAATACAACGGAACATATTTCAGAATCATATCAGTGTATGGATGGAACCTGCATTTTAACAAATCATTAAAGTTTGCATCCTCTATAACCATGCCGCCATACATTATGTATATTCTATCTGCTATTTCAAAAAGTGCATTGACATCATTGCTTGAAATTATTATGGACGTTTTCTTTTTTATTTCCTTAAGAATTTTAAGTAACTTATATGTGGATATTGAATCAAGGCCTGTTGTGGGTTCGTCCAGCATCAGTATTTTTGGTTCCTTTAGCAGTGCCATGGCAATCACAACCCTGTGGCGCATGCCATCACTTAACTGTAAGGCCTTCATTTGAAGTATTGCAGGGTCAAGTGACAGTTCAGAAAATAGTGATTTAACATAATTTTCATCAAATGATTTCCAGTCATATAATTTACCAATCTGGAAATTAATGCTCTTTAATGGTTTAAGGCTGTTAAATGAATCCTGCTTAACATATATTGCATTATTTCTAAATTCTGAATAATTGCCCTTTTCAAATATGCTCTGACCATTGTATATTATATCACCGCTGCTTGAATAAATTTCACCCATTATGGCCCTTAACAGTGTTGTTTTACCTGATCCATTTGGGCCGAGGATGCCTATTATTTCATTTTCCCCAACAGTGAGATTAATATCTTTTATAACTTCATGGTATTTTTTATCCTGATAATAACCTGAGGATAGGTTTTTAATAATAAGCACGGATTATTATTGTAAATGTATATATAAATATTAGTATTATACTAAAAATTAGAATGTTATAACTGAATAGCCCTCATCAACCCTTTTGGCTGTTTCAACACCACCCATAACATCCCTTATCCCATCAAATATTATTTCGGGGTTTAATCCGAGGCCCTTTAAAGAAACCTTGCAGTACATAACATCTATATTTAATTCCTTCATATTATTGATCATATCCAGCATTGGTTTGGAACCGCCTGAATCCTTTAACAATGTTTCCACCCCACGGCCCAGGAACATAAAGGCAACGGTGGCGCCTGCATTCTTAACTGCATTGTATGCAAAATTCATGGCCATGTTGGCCCTGTTTATATCATCCTTTCCTGCTGTTGATATAACAAATAATTTAGCCATATATGGTAATAGTTTAATCGATAATAAATTTTTATTACATTTTTAAATCATATAAATGCAGGCAATTAAATATCAATGTATTAAAAACTAAACAGTATCCCAACGAAAACCGCCATGAGTGTTGAGGCAGCATTGACCTGCCCCTTGGTCATTTTATTTTTATTTTCAAATACCGCACCAAGTATGCTATCAAACTGGCATCCAAGGAATCCTAAAAATGTAATAATCAATATACTTATAATATTTATATTATGAAAATTAAGAACTGAATAAGAAAATGCAATAATAAAGGCACCAAAAACCGCCGCAAGCTCTCCCAGCAATGAAATCCCGCCATTAATGCCGGGCACAATTTTTTTAAAGTTTGTTATTAATCTAACATTCTTATCGAAAACCCCTATCTCAGATGCGAATGTATCTGCATTTACCGACGCAAATGATATGCTGAAGAGTTCAAAATAGGGCAGATTGTATACCTTAAATACGTTAAAAACTGCTATGATTAACCCAATCAGTGCGGCATATATAACATTGGATGCATGGCGCTCCCCATCGCGCCCCTCCTGAAGCTTCATTTTTGCCTTTTGTTGTATCCTATATTTTGTTGCCATAAACGCAGTGGCGGCAAATATAAGCATTAAAATAAGCCAGTAAATTGAACCCGCAAATGTTATAATTATTCCGACGATAAGTGCTGCAATTGTGCCCTTTAGATCAAAAACGTTGAAAACAAGTGAAAGAACAAAGAGGGACGAAAGGATTAATATTGCAGCGACAATATAGTCTACGCTAATTATCATCACCGGTTTTGATTTTATTTTTAAACTTATTTATTGTCAGACACATAAAACATAGATGCAATACAATATGCTTATAAATAATTTTGTTTTGGCAAATTTTTTAAATAATATATATTTTATTAAAATTTATATAGAAAAGTCTTAATATAT
>NZ_JAVYSZ010000030.1:0-6945 GCF_038728925.1 Acidiplasma sp. | reverse complement strand
TTCTATAAAAAAGATTTCTTTCTTGAATAATGCCATGAGAATTATATAAAATAAAAATCAGTAAATATTTTAATAGAATATAATTACACTAAGTGTTATGATTAATATAAGCAAATATGATAAAATACTTGAGGAATTAAAATCAAACCTCTTCTCTGAGAGAAAAATGAAAAAATTAAATAAAATCAATCCAAATTTTTATAAGGATATACATGAAATTCTTTTGGAGCTTGAGGATGAAAAAAACTCAGTTCTGGCGGATACAGACATTAAAAAATATATGGAGATAACGAAATTAATAGATGATTTAAAGAAAAATTTCAAGGCATTTTTCCAGGTTAGATTTGAGAAAATTGCAAGGTATTCCGTTTATGACATTACTGATGATATAACAGAAAACATGACACCGGAGGAAAAAAATATTATAAATGAAATATCATTAAAACTCAGAGATTATTATCGAGATTTTGCAGATGTAAAAAGGTTCAGGGAGCCAGAAACAGAAAAACCTGAGGAAGAAATTATTGATGAGGAGGAACCGGTACAAGGCATAAACAATATTGAAGAGGCCAAAAAAATTGAAAACCCGGTTGTTAATAAAAGCAATAAGGATGAATTGCTACTGGTTAGAATACTTGAAAATCTGCCCCCAATAGCCCAGCCTGATGGTGATTATTACCTGCATAAAAATGATATTTTATACCTGAACAAAACATTTGCGGAAATTCTGCATAAAAGGGGTGCGCTTTCATATATTAACATTGAAAAAAAGGAAACATTATAAATATTATTTAAATCATACCTTATGGAAAAAATATGTGATGTTGCTGGTTGTAATGAAAAGAGCTTTCAGACAGTTCCTGCAGACCTTGCCAGAAAGGTTTTTTCATTTAAGGAGGATAAAACAAAATACCATTTATGCAAGGCACATTATAAAGAGTACAAGAAAAATACTAAGAAGGAAAGGGAAACACAGAGAATGGACTGGTAATTTATATCATGGACGGAATATCTATAGTAATTACAACCCTGAACGAGGAAAAAAACATAGGGGCCCTGCTGGACTCACTTATAATTCAGGAAAGACCCTATGAAATAATTGTTGTTGACTCTAATAGCATTGATTCCACAGCAGATATAATAAGAAGCTACGAAAAAAAAATTGAGAATATAAAATTAATAGAGGCCAGGTCCTCAAGAGGCGGTGGAAGAAATATAGGTGTTGAATCTGCAAGGTATGATTACGTATCATTTATAGATGCCGATGCCACAGCATCTCCAGACTGGATTAAAAATATTAGAAAGTATAAATATAAATACGATGTAATTGCAGGTGCCATAATCACTTCCGGAAATAAATGGTACCGTACTGAAAGGTTAAAAATTTATCATAACGGTATAGAGGTTACACACCCATCAGCAAATTTAACCTATTCAAGGGATTTTTTTTTAAAGATGGGGGGTTTCGACCAGAGTTTTATTACTGCAGAGGATATTGACTTAAATATACGGGCGGTTGAATCTGGTGCAAGATGGGCATTCTGCAGGGAATGTATTGTTTATAATAAGGCCAGGGATACCCTTCTAGGGTTTATAAATCAGGCATACTGGAATGGTTATGGAAGGGCACAGCTTTCATTCAAACATAAAAATATAAGGGCGGAATATTTTAGTGAAATAAAAAATATTATTAACCCGATATATTTTTTAAGGAATCTGGCAGGTCTATCAGGTTATATTTATGGAAGGATAAAAATAAATGGAATTCAATACAGTGCCAGTGAATAATTAAGACTATTGTTTTTCAGCATCATCAA
Source organism: Acidiplasma sp. (assembly GCF_038728925.1). NCBI lineage: Archaea > Methanobacteriati > Thermoplasmatota > Thermoplasmata > Thermoplasmatales > Ferroplasmaceae > Acidiplasma > Acidiplasma sp. Next base: position 5,128 of record NZ_JAVYSZ010000030.1, on the reverse strand, counting down.
CATCACGTGCAATTTCATCTATGTCCCTTCCACATATTTTTGATAGCTCATCATTAAGCATTTTTATTCTTTCGGCAGCTTCATAAAGTCCCTTTTCATGATAATTTTGAATTACCCTATCAAGGCTTATAATTCTGTCACCGGCAACAAGATTATCTGCCTGTGCCACAATCTTTTCTTCAATAGTTTCAGGAATGTAATCCTTTTCTGGAATTCCCAGATTTTTAGCCTCTGCTGCGGTAATCCCGGCACCTGTGTGGTGTTCAACAATGTTAATAATTCTATCATCTATATTCTTATCCCTTAAAATCTGTGCACCAACAACTGCATGGTCGATACCATTAGTTTTTGTTCTGCCTATGTCATGAAGTAATGATCCTGCTGCAACAAGGCGTCTGTCTGCATTTGTATACCCTGATATGGCCATGGCAAGTTCATAAACCTTCTTTACGTGCCTTATTATCCTATCACTGGCGTTATTATCATACAGGATCTGAAGAGCCTCCTTTTCATCTGGTATATATTTTACCATTTTACCATGTTCCATTGGTACAATATTAAGCTTTCCATTGAAATTCTTGTGCAGTTCCTTACCGTTAAAATACCTGTCAAGGAAGATGGCAAGGGCCGATACCTCACTATGTGGCTGATTTGCTATGGCAATATTATAATCTGCAATTAAATATGCATCAATTGGTACTTTTTCTGCACCAACAAGAACTATCATATCCCTGTTTTTTGTTTTTTCCCTTATCTCCTCTATTTTGTCATCAACATTAATACCATACATTGATAGATTTAACCTAATCCCATTAAAATCTCTAAAATATTTTTTCCAGTTAACACCAGAATTTATTTTAAAATCCCCACCGAATCTTGAAACAACATTGTTGATGTTTTCCTCAAGGAGTTCATCCTTTTCATCTATTACTATTCTATCTGCACCAAATGCCCTTGCAACCAGGGATACATGGGTTGTTATCCTTTTATCCCTGAATGGCCTGTGCCCTATCCTAAGTACTGTAATAGAACCGTGATGTTCTGATTCCATTTATATCACACTCTATAAATATCCAATATAATTTCCATATCTGAATTCACATAAAACAGGCATAAATTAAATTCATTTTTAAACATTATTTTCCATTTCTATTCTGTATCCCTTGAGATATAAAACACTGGATCTGTTTATTATTCCCTTTAATAGTGTTTGTGATATGTTAAGATTTTCAGAGGCTGTTCCGATAAAGACCCCTCCATCAACCATCATTGCCTTGATTTTATTTTCATAATCCTCAAGCTCCTTCTCGGTTAATGTTGTTGCATATATTATATCAGCCAGATCTGGCATGGAACCTATCAAATTTATCTGTATATTGGTATAATATGTATGATACGCTTTTTCTGGACCCTTATCACCAGTTATCCATTGACTTTCCACCATTTTAATCTTATCAAGGTAAAGCAGTGCCTTTTTTCCCTCAACGCCATATTTTTCATCTATTTGAGGCATTGTAATCCATCCGGTGGATAAATCAAGTAAAAGTTTTCTCTTAACGTCGGTATCAGCTGCATGGAATATTGTTACCAGTTCCCCAACGTCATTCACAACCTTTATCCTATTTACCATTCTTTTGATATTACAGAAACAGATATAATAATTTCTAAAGTCACCAAATTTTATTAATATAAATTTGTCAATAAGTTAACTACAAAATATAATTAATTGAAATTAAAATTTTGTTGTATGGAATCTGGCATTATTACGGAACTATCTCCATCAGCGAAATTGATATATAAAATTCTTGAGGAAATTAAGGTTGCCAGATTGTGCCAGCTTATGGAACTAACAGGTCTTTCAAGAAGAACCATCCTTTATTCCGTCAAATCGCTTAATAAATATGGGCTGATAGATATCACAACATGCCTTTCCGACACAAGGCAGAGGTTTTACTGCCTTAGGATTAAATAAGGTGCAAAAAATGCACAAATAGCAACATTATTATCTTTTATTTAAATGCAGTAATGAGTTATTATGGATGCAAAACAAAAATTAAATGAGGTTAACAGAATAATGGCAGAGACCGGAAAGGATAATTCAAAATTCCAGAATGCCTTCTTTGGTTTTATGTCAGCAACAATGGATAACAGTGTACTGGATCAAAAAACAAAAGAATTTATTGCATTATCACTCGGCATGGCAGCAAGATGTGAATGGTGCATATCTTATCATGTTAACAATGCAATTAAGGCCGGTGCAACCAGGAAGGAGCTAATGGAAGTGGGATATATAACAACCTTAATGTATGGTTCACAGGCGCTTATGGAAATGAACAGCCTTGTGGATGCCATTAACGCGTTCCTTCCAGAATAAATTTCACTTTATTATTTTGATTGACCTATTTTTTAACGCTCTAATATTCTGCAATCATTATAATTTTGTAGTGTACTGAAATGAATTCTTACATGTATCTATTTTTTTCAACATTTAATTTTATTGCTTATGCATATTAATATTATAATATTCGCAGCGGCATAATTTACCATTTTAATTATTTAAATATGATTCTCTTTTTTCCTCCTATGTAAAAAATTGTTAATTCCCTCTTTCGCTTCTTTCATTGTACTGTTATAAACTATTACATTTGTTGCAAAATCCAAGGCATTTTCTGTACTCATTTCTAGCTGTTTGTACAGTTCATTTTTTCCAAGTGCTATTACATTAAAATCAAACCTTGTTATTTCCTTTGCAAATTTTATTGTTTCCTTATATAAATCCTCATCCTTTGCTATTCTATTTACCAAACCATACATTAAAGCCTCTTCAGAACTTAAATAATTGGCGGTGAATAATAGCTCTGTGGCTTTTTTTAAAGGTATGTTTCTCGTTGTATAAACAGATGGGGTGCTGCAGAATAAACCCTCCTGTATACCTGGGGTTGCAAATTTTGCAGATTCAGAACATATTGCGAGATCACATGCCGCAACAAGCTGACATCCTGCAGCCGTTGCAATGCCCTGGACAGATGCAATAACTATTTGCGGTATTTTCCTTATTAACTTCATCATATTTCCACATACATTAAATAAGTCCATAACTTCTCCCGTATCGGCAAGTATTTCATTTAAATCGTGTCCAGAACTGAAAACAGGACCATTTGATCTTATTATTATAACTTTTATATTTTTATTCTTTGAAACATTATTTAATTCATTGTAAAGCAAAATTAATACATTTTTTGATAAGGCATTCCTTTTTCCCTCATTTTCAATATTTATAATTTCTATATCATCTTCCATTTTAACCTCTATTTTTCCCTCTGTGGCTTCCATAATTATATAATATTAAATATTATATAAATTTTTTATAAAAATTATAACGTCATCTTTTAGTATCTGCTGCTGTTTAAAAATAATTTTATAAATTCTAAAAACAGGGAAAAACTTAGAAAATATATTCTAAAATAATCTTAGAACTTTATCATATCTGTTTATTACTAAATATTTTAATACTATAATATATTTTTTAATTATGGATAAATATTCCCGGCTGATTATTTCACTTCTACTTGCAGTTCTTATGGGGGCAGTGGATTCCACAATTGTACTGCTTGCACTTCCAACAATAACCGATAATTTAAAAACAGAGTTATCAGCCTCAATATGGATTATTTTAATTTATTTACTTGTAATTGCAGTTGGAACAACACAGCTTGGAAGGCTTGGGGACATTATTGCAAGAAAAAATATTTTTATTTTGGGAATTTCTATATTTACTATAGGTTCTGCACTATGCGGAGCATCAGCAAATATTTATGAACTAATATCCTTTAGGCTAATACAGGGAATTGGAACTTCCATGGTGCAGTCAAACAGTGGGGCAATTATAGCGGATAACTTTCAGCCGAATAAACGTGGCAGGGTTTATGGATATACATCAGTTGGATATAATGCAGGTGCAATGCTTGGAATTGTTCTTGGTGGAATAATCACAACTTTTATTGGTTGGAGATATATATTTTATATAAATGTCCCGATAGGAATATTTGCCATATATTATGGAATTAAATACATTAACAGGAGTGAACCTGTAAGTAATAAGCTCGATCTTCCTGGAATGGCATCCCTTGGTTCTGCCTTAATACTTATATCATATGCCGCAGTGGATATATCAACATATGGAATAAGAACATTTAATATGGTTTTAATCGGTATTGGCATAGTTATGGTAATGTTCATGGTATATATAGAAACAAGGGTTAAAAAGCCTTTATTGCCATTAAAGGTATTTAGAATTAAGATTTTGTCATATTCATTGTTTGCATCATTTTTCCAGAGTTTGGGATTTCTGGCTGTTGTTTTTATAATTATAATGTACCTGCAGGGGATACGCGGGTTAACACCGTTTGACAGCGCATTATTATTGCTCCCCGGATATTTAATAGGCAGCGTTTTGGGACCATATTTCGGAAAGCTTGCAGATCGGATAGGCTCAAGAATACCGGCAACTGTAGGACTTCTAATGATGGCTGTGTCCATTCTAATTTATACAACATTAACTGTAAATTCCTCACTTTATATAATACTAATTGCATCTGCAATTACAGGCACTGGTTCATCAATGTTTTATCCTGCAAATAACAGTGCAGTAATGGCAAATTCGCCTAAGGAGCTTTACGGCATGTCATCTGGATTTTTACGAACCTTAGCCAATATAGGTATGCTTGGCAGCTTTGTGATATCAATATCCATAGCAAGCTTAAGTGTACCCAGAAGTGTTGCGTTTGAGGTGTTTGCAGGGGTTGGCAAGCTTGTTGGTGGTGTATCATTATCCTTCATGGTAGGAATACATTATTCATTATACGTTTCAATGGTGATAACCTTGATCGGTGCAATTCTATCATTTTCCCGTGGAAGAGAGGAAAGAAAAGCAATTGAAACCATGGCTAAAACATGAATTTATTTATTGTTAAATATCAGAATTATTGTAATATTTTTTTCATGCAGGTATTATATATGGATGACCACGTATTTTGAATATAATTATAATAAACACATTTTGATTAGCCTAATAAAAATATTAAATTTTTGAATTTTCCAGAAGCTTGAAATATATCTTCACAATTTT
>NZ_JAVYSZ010000029.1:0-6958 GCF_038728925.1 Acidiplasma sp. | reverse complement strand
TTACTATTGTTCTTTTATTTACCTGATAACCCAATGGTTTATTGTTATAATAAATATAATTGTTTCCAATATCGCCAAGCAGCAATGATTTTGCCACCCCAATGGTTTGCTTATTAAACAGCACACCATAAAAGGTTGCAAGTCCACACATTCTTGGATGCAGTATTCCATTACCATCAATCAGGATAATTCCATCAAAATCTCTAACAAGATTTTCTATATACGGTGTTTCATGATATCCAAGATATCCAGGGATATAGGGAAATTTAGATTCTTCTTTAAAGTATCTAACAACAATATTATCACCCTCCTTTATAACCATGGCACCATAACCATATCTGCCAACATATGAAACATCCACTGCCGCAACACTCTTTGGTATCTCATAATCATTTGTATCTATATGTTCTGAAATTTTGTTTTGTTCCATCATTAATTTTTTCAATGGGTAATCGGACTTAAAGTCCCTGAATACGAGCTTATTGAAATTATCTATCTTACCATTAATTACATTTATACCATCATTTTTAAGCCTTCTAATTTTTTCCTCTGCACCAAGGGCATAATTGCCTGCAGTACCATCTGAATAAACTATTTTATAGCAGGGATATTTATCAGGGTAATTATTTAGGGAAAGCATGTATCCAACAGCCCTTGCAGAAATTTTATCACCAAGTGCAACGGCAAGATCACCGTATGTGCTTACCATGCCATCAGGAATCTGTAAAAGCAGGTTATATAGATATGAGTATAAATCTATTTTTGTATAATTCATTAATTTAACATATTTTCCATGCATTTTAATTTTTTGAATATATTAAAAATTCGGTTAAAAAAATGTTTATTAATAAACTTTAAATTTTTTGATTTAATTCGGTACCATAATGTTGGAAAAATCATTCATGAGACTTGGTAAATTCTCTCAAAGAAATAAAAAGAAGATTCTGGTAATATGGATAGTCCTCTTTATATTGATGCTTCCTGCTGCAACGTTGCTTTTTACAGATACATCATACAATGTTTCAAGTTCAATTGTTACAAAGAATTCACCTGCATATGAGGCAAATAAATTGTTAACAGATCAGTTTGGGGGTTCTACAGACCCTGAAATTTTGATTGTTGCAAACAATACAAACTTAAATAATTCTCAAAATGTTAAAAATTTAATTAATTTCCAGGATAATGTATCTAATTATCTAAAATCCACGAATATAGGTTACACAAATACAACCAGTATATTCACAGTAGAGAATTCAACACTTTATTCATTTTCAAAGGAGATTAAGGGTCTTGAAAATGGCATTTATGATTTAAATACGCTTGTGTTATCGTTAAACCTTAAGGGAGAAAACTCAACTAAAATAGCCCAGAATTCCACATTTTCTGCCGGGTTTAATAAAATATTTACTGAGGTGGGTGTAAGCAATTTAAGTTTTATAGATAATGCCATATCGGAATTTAACCATACCAAAAGTATTTCAAAGACATCCCTTTATCTTGCAGTTGATTATTCATACAATTCAAGCATAAACATTACCAAGGGAAACCCATACCTAAAAATAAATGATGATTATTACAGGCCATATTTATATGAACTTAATAATACAACCAGTTTAATGCCGCTGGTAACATCAACAATAGAAAATAATTCATATAACCATTATCCTGTTTTACCCTCATCATATTCCTCTTCATCACTATTAAGCCCATCAAATAATACTGCAATTCTTATATTCCATTATAATGGTAATTTAACAGTTGCAGAACAGAATCATATAACATCAATAGAAAATAAGTATGAAAAAATTATACCTGGAAGCAGTTATTACCTTGCGGGCACAACTGTTTCAAATGACCAGCTTGCCAGCCAGATCCAGAGTGGCATGATAATCGCATTATTAATAGGTATTGTAATATCCATAATTATAGTTGGGCTTTACTTCAGATCAATTGTTGCCGCATTTGTTCCATTTTTAATCTTCCTGTTATCTGCAGTGGTGAGTGGTGGAATCAACGGTTTAATATATAAATACATTTTCGATAAAAAAATATCATTTATAACGCCAACACTGCTATTAATACTTATTCTTGGAATTGCATCGGATTATTCAGCATACATACTGTCAAGATACAGATCTGAAAGAAGAAAGGGAAATAAAAATGCGATACCAGAATCAGCCAAATGGGCCGGTCAGGCAGTATTTACATCCGGTGCAACAGTTGCATTATCATACGTTGTTCTATGGGTTTCAAATATACCGCTATTCAGTGATGCCGGTTTTACCAATGCAATCTCAGCTGTAATTACCATAATAGCGGCAAATACATTTTTAATAGCCCTTATGGCACAGTTAAAGGACAGAATATTTTATCCCGCCAAAATTAAGGAGGGTTCAAAACTTCCATTTGAGCATTCCATGGAGAAGGTTGCCAATTTTACAATTAAAAATAAAAAGAAGATATTTGTAATATTTGTGGTTGTAACCTTTGCATCCCTTGCACTTTATGCCGAGACGCCAACAAACATGGATGTATTTACCCTCCTGCCACCAAGCAGTGGAATACAATCACTGGTTGTTGTAAACAATTCGTTCCATTATGATTTGTTTGATCCTGCGTATATAATTTTAAATTTTACATCCCCATTAGTAATACATAAAAATAATACATATTATTATAATACAACAGAATATAATCAGATACTGTCAATAGAGCATAATCTTTCAAGCTCAGGTTATGTTTCTGACATATACGGAATAGGTTCTCCATTTGGCCAGACTGTGAATTTAACATCTAAAGGTGCATTAGGTGCATTAAATGTTTCACCTGCATATTCCAAGGATTATGCAAGCGCAACAAACTCATATATAGGTAATAATTCTCACTATGCAGAGATAGTTATATATCTTTCAAATATAGCCTGGAGCCCACAGTCCACATCATTTCTTAAAAGTATAGAATCAAAATATTCATCAGGTTCTGACTATAAGGGTTATGCAGGTGGTTTAACAGAGTATCTTAATAATGCATATTCATTTACATCATCCTCCTTCAGCAAGATGGTGCCAATACTTGGTGTGGCTATATTCATAATATTATTAATACAGCTCGGATCCGCATTTACACCATTAAGGCTCATACTAATGGTGATGGCGGCCGTAATTATGTCACTTGCAATAACATATATCATATTCTTTTACATACTTCATTTACCATTAATTATCTTCCTGCCATTATTTGTATTTATAACCCTGCTGGCTGTGGGCCTTGATTATGATATATTTATGGTTACAAAGGTCAGGGAAAATGTTTTAAACGGCATGACCAATGATGATGGAATAAAAAACAGTATCATTGAAAGTGGTGGGGTTATTATGACCCTTGGTTCATTATTATTCGCAACATTTGGTGCATTATATTTCAGCGGAATACCCATAATGCAGGAAATAGGTGTAGGTCTATCACTCGGAGTGCTTGTTGATACCTTTGTCAGCTGGATGTTCTTTGTTCCAAGCGTTATGCTGTTCCTTGATAAGTACAACTGGTGGCCATCAAAAATGAGACAAACGGAAAAATAATATATACAATGCTATATTTAGGTACTATGAAAACATTCCTTAAAGTGATATTCAACAGCGAGGGTACAAAACCCAGTGAAATAGTGGATAGATTAAGGTCACTGGGATTTTCGTTAATAAAAGGAGAACAGGATATGGTATACAACTGGCCCGACTCTGCAACCGCCGAGGATGCCATATGGTTTGCCGATAAAATTCAGGCAACCCTGCAGGGTTTTAAGGTCTATTTTGAACTGGAAACAGTGGATTAATTTTTTATAGGTATTCTTCTTACATCTCCACAGTTCGGGCACGTTATAATCACCAGTCCATTTTTAATTCTAATTCTTTCATTCTTATATGGCAGTTTGCATTTTTTACAGTATGATTTTTTTATATATACTGGTAGTGTGATATCCATCCTTTTTGCAATTCTTTCCATGAGTATAATATATCTTTTAGAATAATATTCATTGGAAATAAGTGATAAATTATATAATTTATTTATTCTATCCATGGCAATTCTATTTAATTTTTGATCTTTCATCTTATTATAAATGTTTATAAATTTTATAAATATTACCAAAAATGATAAGGCTTGTTGTGCTTGATGTTGATGGGACCCTCACAGACAGGGAAAGAAGAATATCAACAGATGCAATAATAAATATCAGAAGGGCTGTGAATTCTGGAGTCCTTATATCATTTGTTAGTGGAAATGCATTACCGGTTATGTTTGGATTAAAAACATTCATAGGCACAAATGCACCGGTATTTGGTGAAAACGGTGGCATAGTGCTTATTAATGATACCATTAAGACATTCTTTAGTAAGGAAAAATGTGATAAATTCCTTGATGAGATATCAAAAACAACAAGTGCAAGGCCCATGTTTACAAACATCTGGAGGCAAACATCATCGGCATTTACAATGGATGAAAAAGACTATGAATTCATATCAAAGGAGGCTGAAAAGCGGGATTTATACATTGTGAATAGCAAATTTACATGGCATGTCATGAATAAGGGCCAGGATAAGGCATATGCCGTTAATTTCCTTAAGAAGTTTTATAATTATGATTACAACGAGATACTGGTTATGGGAGATTCTGACAATGATTTAAGCATGTTTGATCTCCCTGTTAAAAAAGCAGCACCGGCCAATGCATCAGAAAATATAAAGGTAAAAAGTGAATATGTATCAGAATTTGCTTACGGAACCCAGGTGGGTGATGTCTTTAAATACTTTGGCATCATTTAAGCTCCCTTATATATTTTCCAGTATGATCCTCTATTATTTCTCTTGAAGATACAATTTTTATACCCCTCATGATTACATCATCCGGGAATATTACATCAAAGCCATTAAAGGGTGATTCTGGATTTTTTGAGTGGAGCCTGTAATCGTTGAGCCTCTCCATTGAGGTAAAATCAACAGTCATAAAATCTGCATAATTGCCTATTTTTATCTCACCCTTTTTTATATTAAATATTTTTGCAGGATTATATATCGCAGTTTTTATGAACACATCCATGGATAAGACCTTTTTCTGTATTAATGCAAGCATTAGTGGAATCCTGGTTTCAACCCCTATTATGCCGGCTGGTGCATATTCAAAATCTGCCTTCTCATTCTGTGTATGCGGTGCGTGGTCGGATGATAAAATATCATAGCTTCCTGATATATATTCATCGAGTAAAAGGCCCTGAAGTTCGCGGCTTCTTAATGGTGGATTTACCTTTCCATAAGAACCAAGATCCATTTCATCATTGAGCATCAGGTGATGCGGTGTTACCTCCCTTAAATATTGCGTTTTTATATTATGTGTTAGGTGCGCTATTATTCCCTTTTTAAATCCCATTTTGCTGGCAGTGCTAACTGCAGAATCCTCGCATTCTGGCGGCCTGGATTTATTATAATCCATCAGGTTTTTTGCCTCAATATGATTTTTTTGGAGGCATACAGGATCCTCCGCATGGAATACAACTGGTATTTTAAGATCATTTATTCCATTAATATCACTGGCATTATAATTATTTAGTCCACTGGCATTTGTTGTGCTTCCCATGTATATTTTTATTCCAGAGGAATCCTTATCAATGATATCAAGGTTATTTCCAGTGAACATCGAATAAAGGCCAAAATCCGAGTATGCCTTTCTGCGGACTATTTCAAGTTTATCCCTGTATGCAGAATAATTGTCAATTTTTATTTTATTATTGGGCATATCAAATATTGTTGTTGTACCTCCTGCAATTGCCGAGATGGTGCCTGTTCTAAAATCCTCCTTTTCGGTTTCACCAGGATCACGGAAGTGAACATGTATATCTGTGCCTGCAGGAAAGACCGCATGGCGCAATATTTCCCTTTTAAAATTAATATGCTTTTTTATTTCTGATATTTTTCCATCACATACGCCTATATCAAGATCCTGAAACTGCCCATTATAATAAAATTTTCCTGAAAATACTTTATCGTACATTATATATGTAAATGTATGTTCAATATTTAATATTATTATTCAATTGTTAATCGAAATTGTTATATCTAAAATTAAGATAAATAATAATGAAAAGTGAGAGAATATTTGATTACGTCAGGGATGTCGACACGGCACTTATAATAAATGGCGGGGAAAACCAGATAGATAAAACATTCTTTTATATTACCGGTGCAAAAAGCGGTATATTTGAGGGTTCAGCATTATTTATCAGGCCTGATGAGGTAAAAATTATCACATCAGAGCTGGAGGAACAGGCTGCAAGAGAAACAGGCTATGACGTAATTATATTTAAAACAAGGGATGAATTTAACGAGATTATCAAAAAAATTTTTGAAAACCATACAAATATAGGCATCAACTATTCAGCAGTTTCACTGGAACAGTATAAAAACATTCTTAAAATTATTCCAGATAAGGAATTTATAGACATATCGCAGTCCATACTTGAGGCAAGAAAAATAAAGGAGGATGATGAGATATCAAAGATAAGGGAGGCCGCAAAAATAGCCAGCGATTCTCTTGAGGACGTAATACCAAAAATTAGGGAGGGCATGACAGAAATAGAACTGGCCGCAGAGGTGGTTTATGCCATGATGAAAAACGGCGCATCAGGAGAATCATTTAGCACAATAGTTGCATTTGGTAAAAATTCATCCATGCCCCATTATTTTCCAGGAAAAACAAAATTAAAAAAGGGCGATTTTGTTTTAATAGATTACGGTGCTGTTTATCAGAGGTACTGCTCCGATACAACAAGAACAATGGTTTTTGGGAGGGCCAGTGAAGAGCAGAAGGAAATATAGGAAATTGTTAAAAGGGCACAGCATGAGAGCATGATAAAAATAAAGGAGAATGTAAATGGCCGCGATATAGATAAACTAGCCCGTGATATTATAGA
>NZ_JAVYSZ010000028.1:0-7612 GCF_038728925.1 Acidiplasma sp. | reverse complement strand
AATTGCCAGGGCCTATAATGTTGACAGGCGCGTTGTAATAAATACCTTAAAAAGAATAAAAGAAAATAAGGAATTGTATGATTTCTTTACAAATTTAAAACCTGTTGCCGATTTTTCCGATTCAGGTTCAAAAATGGGTTTTGGCGTCATAGAGATAATACCTGATAACGCGGCAAAACCAGGAATTATTTCTGGGGTAATTTCTGTTATTTCAAAATATAATATAAGCATAAGGCAGGTTATTACCGATGACCCTGATTTGATTGAGAACCCAAAGGCCGTTGTTGTTACATCAACACAGCTATCAGGTGATATTATAAGAGAAATAAAAAAGGTTGATGGTGTTAAGGGGGTTACAGTCCTATGAAATTATCAAGATTATTTCCATAAATTAAATTCATTAAAGTATTTATTTTGTTGTTAACATCATTAAATGTGTCCCCAAAGACATTTATATGCCCCATCTTTCTTTTTATCCGTATTTCTTCCTTATGATACCAGTATATATTTGTACCGCCCATTTCAAGTATTTTTTTTATTTTATCATCAATGGATGTACCAATAATGTTTAATATGCCTGATGGCCTGAAAAGCACCGGCTTCTGAATGGGAAGGTCAGCCACTGCAAGTATATGTTCCTCGAACTGTGATATTGATGAACCTAAAAGTGTATGATGCCCGGTATTATGTACCCTTGGTGCGTATTCATTTATTAATATTTCATTGCCCGTTACATAGAATTCTATACCCATAACACCAATATAGCCAAGTTTATCCATAAGTTTTTTTGCCATTTCAGGCATTTTATTATTACCATCCAATGGGGCTATATTATAAATAAGAATGCCGTTTTTATTGTAATTGAAGGATGGATCAAAAAACTGAAAATTTCCATTGCTGCCCCTAACCGCTATTATTGACGCCTCATAATCGTAATTTATAAATTTTTCCACGACAAATGGTCCAGAGTCCTGGCATTTTAAACTATCTGTATTTTCATTGATAAAATACTGCCCCTTGCCATCATATCCACCACGGCAGGTTTTTATTACAGCCCTGCCCATCCTCTTTGCCGCCCTGAATGCAGATTCAAAATCCTCGTGGTACTCATACTGTGCAATTGGGAAACCGTTTTTTTGCAAAAAATCCTTTTCAAGCGATCTATCCCTTTTTAACTCAACTGTTTTTATATCTGGTCTTAATTTTCTTGATGAACTTGCATATTCAAGGGTTTTCTCATCAACATGTTCAAATTCAAATGTTATATAATCACAGGAATCAACGAACGTTTTATACTCATCCGTTGTAAAAAATTTATCTGCTATGTATCCTGCAGGGCCCTTTTCCCTGTCTATAACATAAAACTTAAAAGGATATCTCTTCATGGTAATTATCATCATGTATCCAAGCTGGCCTGAACCTATTATTCCAATAATCATAATTTCTCACCAAGAACCTTATTTTTTTGATCCTCCAGGAATTTTTCCAGAAACATTTTTAATTTATCATATTTTATTGATAATATTCTAACAGCAAGCAGGGCCGCATTTTTTGAATTTCCTATTGCCACCGTCGCAACAGGAACACCTGACGGCATCTGTACTATTGATAAAAGAGAATCAAGTCCATTTAGATTCCTTGATGGTACTGGCACGCCAATTACGGGCAATGTTGTCATGGATGCTACCATACCGGGAAGATGTGCCGCCCCGCCGGCCCCTGCTATGATAACCTCTATGCCATTATTTATTGCATTCTTTGCATATTCAAGCATAAATTCTGGTGTTCTATGGGCCGATACAATTTTATATTCAACCTCTATACCAAAAAATTTTAGGGTTTCAATGGCATCTCTCATGGTTTCAAAATCTGAGCTGCTGCCCATGATAACTGCTACCTTCATAAAACATAATATAATAATATTTAATAAAATTAATTTAGCAATAAAAATAATTTTTATTTAACGATGACGCTGGCGCTCATATTAAATACTCCTGCTGTGGAGCTGCTTAAATGTATATTATCTGTTAGGTTAAACTCCATTATTGCAGTTGTGGTTCCGGCATGTGAAACTGAAAGTGTGTTAATTACCAGTGCGAAGGAATGGGCAAGCTTCAATGTTATATTCTTCCCAAGTATATCTATGGTTACCTTACTAATGTATATTTTTATCATATTAAATGTTCCAGAATGAACTGTTATGTTTGAAAGGAAGGTTGCATTTGATAAAGCCACATCAAATATGTTTACAGTTTTATCATGCAGTGAATAATTGTACCAGCCTGTGCTATTTGATGATGCCTTATCATAATGAAGTGCTATTGCAGAGAATGTTATGTAAACGCCTGTTGCACCGGATAGGGATATCCCGGAATCAGCAGCCTCCAACCTCAATGTGCCATGAGTTTCATAATCGTATCCATAATATGCTATCCCGCCTATTACAATAATTATAATTGCAACAGCAATTATCTTTTTCAAATTCATGCATTTATAACGAAAATTTTCTATATAAATATAACTGATGGATAATCTCATTTAATATCATGTTTTAAATTTAAAACTTTACTCAGGATTTTCTTATTGCTATTACAAAAATTTTCAAACTACAATTGCTTAAAAAAGAAAATGGAAAATATCTAATATGAATTTTTGAATACCATTATATGAAAATTCTTGTAACCGGCCATAGAGGTTTTATTGGTGGTCATATATATAATTATTTAAAATCAAATAATTATGAAGTATACGGCTTTTGCCATTGAGTAATGGAATAAAAAAAGTAATGAACTGCATTGAAGATAGTAAATTATGGTATTTTTTGTTATGGTAATATCCAGAATAATTATTATTCAGGGCCATAGTAAGGATTATTTACAAAATAATTCAATAAATTTATAAATTTGATTGTCATTATCTAGCATGGATAATATTAAAAAACTGATACCTTACTGGTTCTTTGTGTTTACAATTGGTTTCGGCTGGTTTATTATCTCACCGGTGGTTCCGGAGCTCAGCAAATTGCTATCCACCAATCTTTCTGGAATATTGCTGGTGCTGTCTGCATATGGATACACAATGGCTATTATAGGTCTCATAGCCGGAATTCTATCTGCAAAATTTACTGTTAAGTCTGCCCTTTATCTGGCAGTAATATTTTCAGTGATAGGCTTACTGGCAAGGGCATTTTCAAACAATTACATGGAATTTCTAATTTTCTCATTAATGGCGGCAACGGCATATCCATTTTCACTTGCGCCTGTTGGAAGTATTGCGGAATCAATGGATCCTGTTAAGTCAGCAACCATAGCAGGCTTAAGCATAGGATTTCTATTCTTAGGCATGTCAGCCGGATCATTAATTGGGCCGTACATATTTATAGCACTTGGGATCAGGGGAATTTTATTGCTCCCTGCAGTGCTTGCCATAATTGCATCAGCCATTTTAATCCCAGTGCTTAAAAGCTATCCGGCCAGATACAGGGGGAAATCGTTGAAGGGTTCTTTTAAGATAGGAATGTTAAAAAACTGGTATGTTGGATTATCCATGGCATCAATATCAATTCTATTTGGAGGAATAGCATCAACAGTTCTTGGATTTCATTTCAGTGCATTAACAGCACTTAAACTATCAGGCCTTCTTAGTGGTTTGGAATTTTTGGGATCTGCAATAGGCGCTCTTTTACTACCATATATTTTTGAAAAATATAAAATGTTAAGGACAGGCACAGTTGCCTCCGGTTCAATGTCTTTTATATTCGGTATGGTACTTCTTATTTCAATGGTTTATACAAACTTTAAATACCTAATAATTGCCTCATTTTTTATCTTTGGCTTCTTTGGAAATGCCTTCTGGGTGCTCGCACTGAACTCAATAATGAACTACGTGGATGATCCGGCAAGGGCCGGGTTTGCAACATCAATGTACAGTGTGGCCACAAATGTTGGTGTTGCCATAATACCAGTTTTTGTCGGTGCGGAATTTTCAAATACAAAAACAGTGCTGTACGGCATTGTGCCTGCAATAGTAATTGTGCTTCTGGCCTTTGCCGTATCTCCATTCCTTGCATCATCTGGAATGAAAGGCAAAAATATAACAGAGGAGGAAACAGCCTGAAGATAATTTTTTAGATTTAAATTACAGGACAATTTTATAATAATTTAAAAAATTTTTTTAATTCATAGGTTTTTATTAAAAATGTATGCCATTTTAATACTTTTAAACTCATGGAATTGCTATTCTTGAAACTGCAAGCGCAAGTAATGTTCCATAAATTGCTGTGACAACATAAAGCACTGATAATGAATATTTTATTAATGCCCTTGATTTTTGTGAGTCAAATCTGTCATATAATATACCGCGCACACCATTAAGTCCATGATATAAAACTATGTATGTAAAAACAATATAAAAGGCAAGCCAGTAACCATTATGAAGATTCTCCAGAACCGCGGTAAAAAATCTTATTGGGTGCCCGAAGTCTATATTTGCCAGATACAGGTGAATGCCCAGGAAGAATATTAAAAATATGCCTGTAATTACCTGCAGGAGCCATCCCAGCGGGCCGAGCCCTTTTAATCCATTTGAATTTTTATTATTCATCTAATGACCTCCCAAGAATAAATACGCATAGTATAAAAACAAAACAAGAAGGACCATGGATATGGATTCATATGCATAAAAAAATAGCTTATGGTGTTTAAGGCCTATGCCAAACTCATTTAATGCAAGCCTTATTCCATTTGCACCATGGTAAAATATTACAAGGGCCAGAAGCATATCCATTACTATGAATATATCAAAGGGACCGTATGTGATATTCTGCACAAGTGAGTTGTAGGTTGTCCTACCATCAAGCAGGCTTGACAGGAATATCAGGTGCATGTATAAATAAATAACTATGACAAGGCCGGAAAACCTCTGGAATGCAAAGGCGAAATATCCTGTCCCCTTATCCTTAATATTAAACCATCCCGCTATGCCTGTTTTATTCATTTCTTACCACCCATTATATTTTTTAATTCATATTTTAATCCCTGCACCCTCAATTTCTGTATTGCAAATGATGGCCTGACATCCTTGGGGCAGGCCTCAGTGCATTCACCGGCAAAATGGCATCTTGATGTGCCATCATCACTGTTCGCTATATCTATTCTATACATTATTCCCTGATCACGGTTGTCAATATTGTATCTGAATAAGGCCGTTAATGGTGCCGGTCCGAGATAATTTTCATCGGTGCCAACAACAGGGCATGCCGCCATGCATAATCCACATTTAATGCACTGTGCATACTCCTTAAATTCATTGAACTGCTCTGGTGTTTGGGGTATTTCAGCACTGTAATTTCCATCATCATCCCTTATAATGTAGGGTTTTACCTTTTTGTATTTATCAAAGAATGGGTCAAAATCGACTACAAGATCCTTAATTACATTATAATGTGGCAGTGGACTAATTTTTATAATATCTGAGTGAAGGCTTGCAAGCTGTGTGGAACATGCCATTCTGGGCCTTCCATTAATTTCCATGCCACAGCTTCCACATATTTCCATTCTGCATGAATACCTGAATGACAGTGTTTGGTCTATATTCTCTTTTATATAAAGCAGGGCCTCAAGAACAGTGGAAGCCTTATCCGCCGGGACATTATAATTATCGTAATATTCATCTCCGTGTTCATTCCTTCTTTTAACCATTAGTTTATACATTTTAAACACCTCAGTAAACCCTCGGGGCAGGCTTCCATTTAGTAATTGTTACAGGTATGTAATAAAATTCAGGGCCATTTACTGTATATCTTGCCATTGTATGCTTAAGGAAATTTGTATCATCACGTTCCGGAAAATCTATACGGTAGTGGGCCCCACGTGATTCCTTCCTTAACAATGCACCCTTTGTTATAATCTCTGAAAGGTCAAGCATAAATCCGACCTCAAGTGCCCATTGAAGTTCTATGTTAAATGTCATTGATTTATCCTCCACTGATATGCCCCCGTACCTTGATTTAAGCTGTTTAATCCCCTTAAGGGCAGTTAAAAGCCCATTTTCGTTCCTGAAAACACCTACATATCTGTCCATTAAAGCCCTCAAATCTTCCCTGATTGCAGCAACATTTTCACCGCTGTTTCTTTTTAGTATTGCATCATATATCCTGTTTTCCTCATCCAAAACCTTGTTCATGTTTATATCCGGAATATTCCCTGACATTGCAAATTCAGCTGCCCTCTTTCCAGCAACATTGCCAAATGCAAGGCATTCATTGGTGGAGTTCGAACCGAGCCTGTTGCCGCCGTGGATGCTTACAGCAGCATTCTCGCCTGCACTGAATATTCCTGGAACCGTTGTCTCGGTATTAACATTAACATGTATCCCGCCCATTGTGTAATGCGTTGCCGGCCTTACAGGTATTGGTTCATTTGCTGGATCTATATTATTGAATTTTCTTGCTATATCCGTAATCATTGGTAGTCTTTCCTCAAGCTTATCTGCTATGCCGGTTAAATCCAGGTTAACATACTCAATATCTCCATATTTACCCTTAATTCCATTGCCCTTCTGCAGCTCCCACATTATGGCCCTGGATACAATATCCCTTGGGGCCATATCCTTCTTTGATGGGGCGTATTTTTCCATGAACCTCTGGCCCTTATTATTTACAAGAAATCCCCCATCTGCCCTGGCACCCTCGGTTATAAGTATTCCCGATGGAACAAGGCCTGTGGGATGGAACTGTATGAATTCCATATCCTTCAAGGGGAGGCCTGCGCGGTAGGCTATTGCATCACCATCACCGGTGACAAAATGTGCATAGGTGCTAAATTTATACAATCTTCCGGCACCACCGGCTGCAAAAATAAGGGATTTGGCCTGAAAGGCCAGAAACTCTCCAGTTTTTATGTTTATTACTGTTAGGGCGTTAAACCTATTGTTATCAATAATAAGCGAGGTAACAAAATACTCATTATAAAAATGTATATTATCATATTTCAATGCCCTTGAAAAAAGGGTCTGCATCACATGGAATCCGGTTTTATCGGCTGCAAATGTTGCCCTTGGAAAGCTAAGCCCCCCAAAATCTCTTTGGGATATTGTTCCATCAGGATTCCTTGACCATGGGCACCCCCAGTGATCTGTTGTATATATCTGTTCCGGCACCAATCTTACAAATGTTTCAACTGCATCCTGGTCTGCAAGGTAATCACTGCCCTTAATTGTGTCATATGCATGAAGGTCAAAATTATCCTTTGGGTTTAGCACAGCACTGGTACCGCCCTCTGCAGAAACCGAATGGGACCTAATGGGGTAAAGCTTGGATATAAGTCCAACACTAATTTTACTGTCATATTCTGCAGCTGATATGGCTGCCCTAAGTCCTGCCATACCACCACCTATAATAATTATATCCTCCTTTATTACCTCCAATTTATCACTTCATGCTTAAATGCATTCAATTTATAAAAATATTATTGGCTTTTTTAAAGGTTTTAAAAAAATATATTAAAACATTTTATTTAAAACATAAATACAAAAATTTAATAAATAATAGAAAAAATATTTTTACTTATTATATTAAAATATTTTCAAAATATTCCTTGATAAGATCATCATA
>NZ_JAVYSZ010000027.1:0-8369 GCF_038728925.1 Acidiplasma sp. | reverse complement strand
ATAAAAAAAATTGAAGGTTCCACATTAAACATAATGATTGATGGTAACCTATCGGAAAAAATAAGCCCTGGTGAATTAATATTTTCAATGAATGTAAATACCACAAGGCCGCAGGATAAATTTATAGAAATAAGGGGCAATGACAGGATAATATATCTTACATATGGCAAAGAAAACAATGTTATAAATAATATAGATGACCTATTATATTTATATGAGGTGTAAAAATGATATCAACGCTCTATAAAATTGGTATTATATCATATTTTAAAAATAGGAATTCATTAATCTGGAGTTTTGGATTTGTTCTGGTATGGATCTTAATATATGCATATGGTTTCCCGGCACCATCCGGAGCATATTTAAAATATACAGAATCCACATATATATCTTTCATATTGTTATTTGGAATAAGCGTATCCATGGCATCCGTGGTTTTTTACACAGTATCCATGAATCTATCGATACCCTATATTACAAGGTTTAATAGGGTAAAATCATATGAGGTATCGTTTTCAAATATATTATCGTCCCTAACATTTAGCATGGTAGTGGGCATTTTTGCCATAATATTTTCATTATTAATATTCAGGCTTAGATTTTCCTCAGTATATATCAAAAATATATACATGCTGATATTTATATTAATCGTTATATCACTATTTTTCACACTTTTAGGCCTTCTTTTTTCATACCTGCTCAGCCTCTTAAATCAGGTAGGGTCGCTTAAATTTATTTCACAAATTCCAATGATCCTAACCTTTATTCTTGTGCTTGGACTGCAGATTTTCAGAAAGCCAGGCCCTGATCTAATCTATTATTCACCATTCAATGCAATGTTTTCGATAATAATTTATTCCTTAACAGGAAAAGCCGGAATTAATTATTACCATTCTGGATTAAATACAAATTTGCTATTAATATCCACATTAATATGGATTCTATCCATGGTTATTCTTGTATATGTCCTTGAAAAATTGTATGAAACTTCCGGTAAAAGAAACCAGTACACACTTGAGGATATTTTTAAATAATTTTTAACTTCTAATCAAAAAGACCAGCACATTAGTGCATTTGTAAATTATTAAAATGCAATTTTCTTTTAATTTATTTTAAAAATTTACAAAAAAATGCTCCGGTCGGGATTTGGACCCGAGTCGGGGGATTGAGAGTCCCTAATGCTTGGCCGGACTACACCACCGGAGCCTAGATTCTGTATTTTTTCCTGCTATATAAGTTATTTCACTACCTGCCAACAATGTATAAAAATAAGCATTTTAAATGTGTATAAATGTATTATTAATTATTAAAGGCAAAGTATATTTATAGCGATTTAATTGTTATTTATATGAGGCCAAGAACATTTAAAATTATTGTAATATCGGTGGCATTAATATTAATTATTCCAGCCTCGGTACTGGCCTTTAATTATTATAAGGAAGAAAAAAAATTAGATTCAAAAAATCCATTTGATTATATACCATCAAATTCAACAGCCGTGGCAACGGTTAACCAAAACAATTCAACCTTTTATATTTATGATGTGCATGGATCCCTTGGCATAATAGCAAATATTTCATACAACATACTTCCAAGCAACAGTACCAGAATTTTTTCACCGTCTGGAACTTCAACTTATGCATCAATGCTAAAAAATATAACTGTAGAAACAATGGTAATGCAGCAGACAACAGTTTATGAGGTAAAGAACCTTGACATAGGGCAGATAATTAGTGGAATTGCAAAGACAAACCTAACCGCACTAATATCAAATGAAAGCACAAATGTTTATGTTTATACTATATTAAATACATATGTTGTCATGGGTGAAAAGGAGGCAATAAATGATTCACTTTACTCACATATACATAATTATACGGCTAAACCCATTGAAAAATACCTAAACATGAATATTAATTCATCAATATATTATAATCTGAGCTCATCAGGTATTGGTGCAAGCTACATGACATTAAATATTACAGAAAATAAAACGTTGATAAACATGCATTTTAATTCATCAACCGATGCATTAATATTTGACCTGGCCCTAAATGCAGCGCTTAGAGCGAAAAGCAATGTAACCAGTGTTCTTGGCAGGCCCACAGTTATATCCAGTGGAAACAATTTAATAATAAAATATAACAAAGGTTTTAGCGATATCGGTATACTAATTAAAGCCTTAAATATAAAATCGTAATTTGATGATGCATGTCAAAATTGTTAACAGTTTATTTACAGTACATAAAAAATTATTACAGGTCTAAAAGCTTTTTTCTTATGCTTTTTTTGATTATTATAATCAGTGCAATGATGGTTTATTTTTCTTTTAAGTATGTAAATGATCTTCCAAAAATTCTTGGTTCAAATGCCCTGCCATTGGGCCTAAAAATTGCATTATTTTACTTTTTATGGTCATTAATATTGTTATACATACCTGTTTTTGCATCGGTATTTTTTGGTTCACCTGCAATTTCCTCAGAAATTGAGAATAAAACGGCATTTTATATATTTCCATTGCCAATAAACAGGCACAAACTCTTCGTTGGTAAATTCCTTGCCGCATTCAGTGTTACACTGGTCATAGTGCTTATTTATATAATAGTTGAGGCTGCCACGCTTTCATTTATATTTAAAAAACCACCTGAAATATATTTCTATTACTCATTGGTGCTCCTAATATTATTTGTGCTCTCAATGACATCATTAACCTTCATGATAAGCGCAATATTTAATAAAAACACCTATGCATATATATCTGTCCTTTTAATTTATTACATTGTTTTCTATGCAGGGTCCTTTATTATAGAACTTTTATATAAAATAGACCCATTTTACCTTCTAAGCGATGCGGCAAGCATTATACAGAGGGTTTATGTGAATATAAACACAGAGGATTTTTTTGCAAGACAGAGCCTGGCGCCTGCACCCTTTCCAGACATTATGCTGGCAGGCCTTATTATGTTTGTATATTTTGTTGCAACCTTTGTCATAGGCCTCTTTTTGTTTGATAGAAAGGAGGTGCAGTAATGGAGATCAGGCTTGATCATATAACCAAAAAATACGGGAAGATAACCGCACTAAATGATATAAACCTTACATTTTCTGGTATCGGATGCACCGGACTTTTGGGGCCTAATGGTGCGGGAAAAACAACAATGCTAAAGCTCATGACAAATATAATCAGGCCAACTCATGGTGAGGTTACAATCAATGGCATAAATGTTTCAGATTATCCTGAAAGGGCACTGAGTTTTCTCGGGTCCTTAATAGAACAGCCAGAGTTTTATGGGTATTTAACATCCAGGGAAATACTAAATTTTACCGGAAAAATAAAAGGTTTAAAAAATGAGGAGATAAAATCAGAAATAGACAGGTTATCAAAAATAACACAGATTTCGGGGTTTCTTGACAGGAAAACTGGTGGATATTCAAGGGGTATGAAGCAGAGGCTGGCACTTTCTGTTGCATTGATGGGCAATCCAGAGATAGTTGTGCTTGATGAACCAACATTTGGACTTGACCCAAAGGGAATGAGCGAGATTCATTCATTAATTAAGGAGATATCAAGGGATAAGCTGGTTATTTTAAGCACTCACCTGTTATATGAGGCAAGGGAGCTATGCAACAGGGTGATAATTATTAACAGTGGAACCATAGGCCATGATTCAAAAACTGAGGAAAACAGGGAAATGCTGAAAATTACACTGGAATCCGATTATAATAATAATCTTGATGGAAACAT
Organism: Acidiplasma sp.; assembly: GCF_038728925.1. NCBI lineage: Archaea > Methanobacteriati > Thermoplasmatota > Thermoplasmata > Thermoplasmatales > Ferroplasmaceae > Acidiplasma > Acidiplasma sp. Next base: position 4,624 of record NZ_JAVYSZ010000027.1, on the reverse strand, counting down.
ACACCCATTCAGGGTAAATGGAAATGAAATTATTCTGGAAAAACCACCTGATATGCACAACGATGATATTATAAATATGTTCTCAAGAAATGGCATGCATGTTAAATATGTGGAAAAATATGATGACCTTGAGGAAATATATATATCATTAACAAAGGATAGCGGCTATGGTACATAATTTTCAAAAATATAATCAAAAAGCCTGTGTGGTGATGCATAGTTTGTTCCGTTAATATTGTAGTATTTTTTATGGATAACCTTTAAAAACGGTATTCCCTTTTTGGACATGTAATCATATATTTCCGAGAAGACATTCCTGTCATTATCAATGAATATGTACATTGCGGCATCCTCAATACAATTTAAGATATCAGCGGATATATTTTTTATTGACATGATTCTTACAAAGCGGTAATGATTCATGGCCCTGCCAGAGCTTATGCTTACCTTATCATTGTGCAGGATGTTTCTGTAACTGTAGTTTGTGTATTCATCAATATTTACCTTATTTAAACCCATTTCAATATAATAATATGTTGAATTTGCGGGCAGATTTCCATCCAATGATTTGTATATTCCGGAATGCATGGATATAAATGTAAAATAATTTATATCCTCTAAATTTCTGACTATATCAAGAAAACCATTTTTTTCATAACTCATCATACTTTTTTTCACCCTCCAGTGTTTTTTCTATTTTTTCTATTTCCTTATGCTTGGCCTCTATTAGACCTGAAATAATATTATTTCTCCATGCCTCATTTATTATTTCCTCATAGGCATCATCAAGGCTTTTGAAATAACCTGATGATACGGCCCTCTGAAGGCTTTTTTCAATAATTGGATTTACATGTAATGTGTTATTTTTTGAAATTATACCTATTCTTAGATTGGATATATATTCAAGAACTGCAAGCCTTATAAATTCCGATCTGTTTGTATAATTAGAATTTGTGGATAAAAAACTGTCAATTTCCTCAAGTTCCTCCTTTGATATTCTTAATGTAAGTTTTTCAGTTTTATCCCTCATTAAAAGTATAAGATTATAATAGTATATATTTTTTTCTTTTGTATGTACAAAAATATATTTTTGTATGTATTTATTTTTTTATTTTTAATTTAATATTATAAATAAAAACCTATTTTACTAATTTATAAAAATATAAAATATAAAATCCATTTTTATGTGAAAGAATTAAAATAATGTACATTTTATTAAATAATATTATAATAAAATAATGTTAATATCCATTAAAGGCATTACCAATTATGGGCTTTGATTATAATAAATTATTAAATGATGCTTCAGATGTATTATCACAGAAAAATAAATTCGAGGAAAGGCTTAAGGTACCGGAGCCAGATATAATATATGAGGGTAAGACCACGATTATCAGGAACTTCCTTGATATAGCAGACATGCTTAACAGGAATCCCGAGGATATTGTAAAATACTTAACAAAAGAATTCGGTATTGGGGCCAACATTGACCAGAGAAGGCTAATTATTAACAGAAAGATCAGTGAGGAGGAAATAAGGGCGAAGATGGACCAGTATATGGCCACCTATGTTTTTTGCTATGAATGCAATTCACCTGATACTGTCATAGAAAAGGTGGGCAGAACCAGCCTGCTTGTTTGCAAGGCGTGCGGCGCCCAGCATCCAATAAGAACTGTTAGGGAAATCAAGGAGGAGGAATCAGAGTTATCAGAGGGCAAAACGTATAATGTTACTGTAACAGAGATAGGAAGATCAGGTGAAGGCCATGCAAGATATGGAGATTTTATAATATACATACCCGGTGTTAAGAAGGGGCAGAATGTAAGGGTATTAATTAAAAAGATTAGAAAGAATATAGCCATAGCCGAAGTTGTAAAATGAAAGAGACCTTAATTACAGATACAAATTCCCTAATATATTCAATAAAAAATAGGCTTGATATAAGAAATGCAATTTTAAATTTACCGGTTGCATTTGAAATATTAATTCCTGAATGTGTAATAGATGAATTAAAGGGATTATCAAGGACATACTGGTATGCCGGGGCGGCCCTAAAATATTCAGAGTATTTCAATGTTATTAGGTCCTCAGGGAGGGGTGATGACTGTATATTAAAAACGGCTGAGGCTTTAAATTGCTATGTTCTAACCAATGACCGTGGGCTCATACAGAGGTTAAGGTCTAAAAATATCAGGGTTTTAATTTTCTCCCAGGGTAAAACAATTAAAATGATTTAAAATTCATTTTTTATGCTTTAATTTATTTAATATATTGCCGAAATTAATATTTTATTAAAATATAATATTAATATTGTCATTTATTTTAAAATTATTATTTGTTTATTTATTTTCCTATCATAATGTTTAAATTTAAGGATAAGATTAAAAATTATATCCTTTCATGATCTATCTTACCCATAAAACCACCACAAAAAACAATCAAAAAATTGAACAATTGCTGAAAAAGATAAAATCTGGGTAAAATAACCATGAAAAGAATATAGGGTGATCATATGGAAAGTGATATAAATTTGGGTTTGGAAGATGTATTTATTAAGCATACATCATTGACATACATAGATGGAATTAAGGGCATACTTAGATACCGCGGATATGATATTAATGACCTTGTCAGTAACTGCTCCTTTGAGGAGGTTTCATATTTAATGATTTATGGTGAGCTTCCCAATAAAAAGCAGCTGGATGAATTTACAAAAGAATTAAAGGAGCATTACAAACTGCCAAGGCATGTGCTTAGCCTTATTTCAGAGCTGCCAAGGGATTCAGATGCACTGACAATGATGGAAACTGCCTTTGCATCCATGTCATCCGGTGAGTACTCATGGAATAAGGAAAATGATAGAAAACAGGCAACAAAAATACTTGGTGAAAACCTGGGCATTATTTCCAACATTTACAGGCATAAAATGGGATTAAGATTAAAGGAACCTGACCCAAAATATGGATATGCCGAGGCATTTTTAAGAAACTGCTTTGACAATGTCACTGAGGATGAAATTAATGCAATGAATGCCGCTCTTATAATCTATATTGACCATGAGGTGCCAGCATCTACCACGGCCGCCTTAATCGCCGCATCAACATTATCAGATATGTATTCATGCATTACTGCTGCAATTGCCGCATTGAAGGGGCCACTGCATGGAGGGGCTGCTGAGGCGGCATTCAACCAGTTTCTGGCCATTAAAAAACCCGAAAATGTGGATTCCTGGTTCGAAGATAATATTGTGAAGAAAAATAAAAAGCTCATGGGATTTGGCCACAGGGTTTATAAAACATATGACCCAAGAATGAAAATATTTAAATCAATAGCGGAAAAGCTGGCCATTACTGACGATGAAAAGAATTTGCTTAAAATAGCAGAAAATCTTGAAGACCTTGGAATAAAAAGATTTTCCTCAAAGGGTATATATCCAAATACAGATTATTATTCAGGGCTTGTATTTAACGAAATTGGATTTCCGGTATATACATTCACAGTATTATTTGGATTTTCTAGGGTTCTTGGATGGGTTGCACATATCTCGGAATACGTTGAAAATGAGGAGAGGCTTATAAGGCCAAGGGCGGTTTACATAGGGCCTGGGGAAAAACAGTTTAAAAAAATTGATGAAAGATAATTTTTTTATTTTATGGAAGTTACAAAAATATTTAATTTTAATTGAAATATAAGTCTATGGCAAACAAGAAAATTTCTATTATTGGCGCTGGCGCTGTTGGAGCCAGTGTGGCACAGGTTCTGGCAATAAAAGATGTGGCCGACATATATATTTTTGATATTGTTGACGGGCTTGCTGCTGGAAAGGCTCTTGACATTCAGGAGGGTGCACCCCACTGGGGTTTTGATTATAAATTGAGGGGTTTCTGCACCGCTGATGAGAAAGAGTATGAAAATTTAAAGGGTTCTGATGTAATAGTTGTTACTGCTGGTCTTGCAAGGAAGCCGGGAATGAGCAGGGATGATTTACTTCTAAAAAATATAGGCATAATGAAGGATGTTGGAGAAAAAATTAAAAAATATTCTCCCGAATCAATTATAGTTGCGGTTACAAATCCTGCAGATATAATGGCATATGCACTTCAAAAGGCATCTGGCATAGAACCATCTAGAATTCTCGGGCTTGGTGGATCACTGGATAGCGCAAGATTTAGAACATTTCTTGCAGAGGCTCTTGATGTTTCCGTTGAGGATGTAAATGCATTTGTCATAGGCGGCCATGGGGATGATATGGTTCCATTCATAAGATACTCAAGTGTATCTGGAATACCAATAGAACATCTTCTTCCAAAGGAAAAAATAGATGAAATTATCAAAAGGACAAGATTCGGTGGTGGTGAGATACTCAACCTTTATAAAACAGGAACTGCTTTTTATGCACCCTCAATATCAATAGCTGTAATGGTGGAATCCATAATTAAAAATAAGAAGAGGGTAATTCCATGTGCTGCATACCTCACAGGTAATCATGCAAAACACTATGGAATAGAAAACATGTTTATTGGAGTACCTATTAAAATAGGTGCCAGTGGTGTTGAGGAAATCTATGATTTACAGTTTAATGAGGAGGATAAGGCCGCATGGGAGAAAAGCGTTGAATCTGTAA
>NZ_JAVYSZ010000026.1:0-9396 GCF_038728925.1 Acidiplasma sp. | reverse complement strand
TAACCACCATTATTAATGGATCAATGAAAAGTGTTATAATACCATCAGGTGAAGGCACTCCTGATGGAAAAACGACCCCAAGTTATATAACATTTGCAGGGAAAAACATATATACGGGCATGCCGGCCAAAAAAATGGAAAAAATTTATCCTGACGGGACAATTAAAAATTTTAAGAGGAAAATTGGTACTGATTATCTTTTTAAAATTGGAAATGAATTTCATACGCCCCAGGAATTAACGGCCCTTTTGCTAACAAAAATAAAAATGGATGCCGAGATATATCTTAAGGATAAAATAAGGGATGCCGTTATAACAGTTCCTGCCTATTTTAATGACAATCAGAGGAATGCAACCAAGGTTGCAGCAGATCTTGCCGGAATTAAGGTTAAAAGGCTGATAAATGAGCCCACTGCTGCGGCAATTGCCTACGGTTTTAACCAGTTTCTGGATGAAAGGGAGCTAAATGAAAATGTAATTGTATATGATATGGGTGCCGGAACGCTGGATGTGACAATATTAAATATAAGGAAAAGAACATTTAGTGTACTATCAACATCAGGGGATACAATGCTCGGTGGAATAGAAATGACCAATGCATTATATAACCATCTTAGGTCGGTTTTTATTAAAAATAACATAAATATTGATTCCTCTGAGAAAATATTTTATCTTAAAGAGTTTGCAGAATATGCAAAGATATGGCTTACCTATAATTATACCATCAGCTTTTCACCCTCCAGTGTGCTATCCGGTGATTTTACAGGCCGTGGAAACATTAATATTGAAATAACAAGGGATGAGTTTAATTCAATTATAGAACCAATAATTGAAAGGTCATTTAGGGCAATAGATGAGGCCTTTTATAAATCAGGCATAACAAAAAACAATGTAAATCATTTAATCTTTATAGGCGGCCCAACTAAAATACCGTTCTTACAGAATATGGTTGAAAAATATCTTGGCATAAAGGCACTTTCAGGAATAGACCCAATGTACACTGTTGCCATAGGTGCATCAATTATAGCCGCATCAAAAGCTGAAATAAGGGAGGCCATAAAAACTGGAATAATATTTAAGGATGTTACACCCTTAACACTTGGCAATGTAATAATTAATGATATAGTCGTGCCAATGATCCCAGCAAATACCAGAATACCATGTTCTGTAACAAAACCCTTTACGACCGTTAGGGACTATCAGAAGGAAATAGTCATAAAGATTGTTCAGGGTGAAAGACCAATAGGAAGCTACAATGAATTGATTGGCGAGTTAAGATTAACAGACCTAAAGCCGGCGCCAAGGGGAGAGGTAACAATAGATGTAACATATGTAATAGACCGGAATGGTATTTTAAGGGTAAGTGCCAGGGATTCATCAACAGGATCAGAGAATCATATAATTATTAAAAAACCCATAAACATGGACCCTGAGAAAATTGAAAGGATAAAAAGGGAGGTTAAAAAATATTATGATTCAGATATGCAGATTAAAAACATAGCAGAATTGATGAATAATGCGAATGAAATGCTTTACAGGCTAAAAACAATTGCAAATTTTCAGTCCGCCTCTGGAAAAATATCCTATTATAATATAAGCCAGGACATAATAAAACTTACAGATCTTATTAAGAACAAGGATATTAAAAATCTAAAAAATTTAATTGAAAAATTAAAAAAGGACTATAATATTAATTATTAGCGGAGATTAAACTCCCCGGCCTCTCTTAATACCTCTGGTTTTTTCTTTATATAATGCAACGTTATTGAAATTCCTCCACCAAGCACCCAGATTATGGTGAATATAAACGATGCAAAATATGCTGTATTTATTCCTGTTGGATTAAGCATATACTTGTATATGATGTTGTATGCAGTGAAATATATGACAATGGCACCTATTATGGTGGCAGCCGATGGGGCAATTCCATGTTTTAATATGCTAAATTTATTTATCCTTCTTGTATAAAATGTTAATGATGTGTTGGCGAGTATATGTACTATTATTATTGAAATTCCGGTTCCAGCCTCCAGAACAAACGCAGCATTCAATGGTCCAAAAATAAGGCCAACTATGACATCAAGTATAAATGAAAATACTGCCCAGGTAATTACCGCATTTGCCGGTGAGTGATATTTTTTATTTATTTTTCCGAGCTTGGAGGGAAAAACAATGTTATCCCTTGCAGCAGAATACCACCATCTGCTAACTGCAGTTGCCTTTGAAACCCCATTTGATAAATAACTGTTTAAAGTAAAAACTATTAGAAGTATAAGTCCAACAGGTCCCAGGTACCTGTAAAATACAGTTAGACCCGCATCAGGATGGCTTGCAAAGCTTCCGATATTTGAAATTCCCCATCCAACGGTAAGGGCATATGCAGATGGTATGAGTGCAATGGCCGTAAGTATCATGGCAAAAACTATGGATTTACCTATATTCTTTTTTGGTTTTTCTATCTCCTCGGAAACTGTTGTAACAACTCCGGATCCCGTAAAATCCAGTATTGAGAACACGGATGCAAACATAATGGATGAAAAACCAAGTGAATATTTTCCAGTAACCTCAAATGGTATAAGCGAATTCCCGGACCCAACCCTTATAATTATTATAATTGATCCAATTAAAAGGAATAATATCTCCATTAAACCGGCTATTGCAGTGTAATTAAGGGACGGCCTTATTCCAAGATATGTTACTGTGACAATAAAGGCTGTGAAAAGGCCTGCAAAGAGTATCCATACATAAGGAATTGATGTTATTGCTGGATACATTAAAAATATGAAACTTGAAAGACCAAGTATTCCAAAGGCTGCACCTGTGACATCATAGTACATAAAGCTAAGCGCTGTAATGGGTCCCATGGCACCATCCTCTGTGGCCCCTGCTGCATATGCATAGTAGCTTCCGGCATTTGATTTGAACTTTGATAGCTCAAATGGTGTGACCATCCAGAGTGCGTAAATTATCCATCCAATTATTACTGATAGCACTGTTTGCGCACCAGATATTGAAAAGGATGCAACCAGCAGTATGGCAATATCTGCTGCAGGGGCAACCTGGCCAAGGGATTGAAACGTTCCCTGCAGCAACCCTATTGAATTTCTTTTTAATTCTGTTTTTTGCACAGACATTATAAACACCAATAATTAATTTAATAGTTGAATATTATATTAAAATTTTTTGTTAATTATATTCGAATTTTAAGTGTAACTATGAACAAAATTAATAAAAAATATTATTAATTATTAAAATTTTATTATTTTATATTTTTAATAATGAGTATTTAGCAAAATTTATATAATATTAGTATATTAAAAATAAATATAATCTAAAAATGTAAATGCCCAAAAAATGATTATCAATGAATTAATATTTTTATTAATCCATGCATTTATTAAATAATTTTAAATCATCAATCGGGAATTTTGTAACCCTCTTTTTTGTCTGCAGTTCTATTGACCTTGCAAGTGCACTTGGTATTCCTATCATGGGTGATTCTCCAATGCCCTTTGCCTTTGATGGAAATTCCGATGGATTTTCAACAAGTTCTATATTAAATTCTGGAATCCTATCTGCTGTTAAAAGCCCGGCATCTGCAATATTGTTTGTTATCAGCTGCCCATCATCTGAATACCTCATCGTTTCACATAATGTCTCGCTGATGGCCTGAAGACTTCCACCGTGGATTGAACCAAGGACATTCTTACGGTTTATTACCTTGCCAAGATCATAATATGCATAGACCTTTATGGAGTTAATATCATTGATATCACATGAAACCATGTTAAAGTTTACAGAATTTGCGTTGTAATCTATTTTGTAATAATAATACTCATTAAATTCGTTTTCCAGTAAAAGTTTGCTATCATATTTACCGAATTTTTTGATCACATCATTCTTTATTATTTCAGCAGTTTTCATTAAAACTGACGTATGTGTAATTCCTGATCTAGATCCCCATGTACCAGTGCCGTCCTTTAATGTCACCGTATCATCATATTCCAGTGAAATTAAATTTTTATCTATGCCAAATTCATTACTAAGTATTTCCTGTGTGAATAGTTCATGACCCTGGCCGGAAACATCACCACCAAAATAAACATGCACCCTTCCATCCTTTACATGTATTCTGCATGATTCACCGGGCGCAGTGTCCTCATCAAGGATGAAAAGTGATATGCCAAGCTTTTCCTTCTTTGATAGGTTATAGTAATCGAAATGTTTTAATGCAGCCTCCAGGAATGGTTTTGTTGGGTAATTCATGTCAAGGCCAAGTGGGGATTTAAATGGTTTTTCTGTTGCATTTTTCAATCTTATATCGGCAATATCCATATTAAGCCTGTCTGCAAGCAGATCAATCATTCTTTCCATGATGATTGATGCCTCTGGTTTACCAGCACCACGGTAGTAACCATTCAAAGATTTGTTTGTAAGCACATACTTTGCAGTTAAATGCGCATTTTCAATAAAATAGGGGCCAGTAACCTCGTGAACAACATTTCCCATATCGACCTTATCAGCATCAGCATAGTATGCACCAGAATCCAGATAAACTGTACCATCAAGGCCTGTAATCCTGCCATCCTTTTTGGCGTAAAGGGTAATGTCTGCCCTTATGCCCCTTCCAGCATGGGCGGATTGCAGATGCTCTGTTCTTGTTTCTATCCACTTAACGGGCCTTTTATACTTCATTGATGCGTAACAGGCTATTATATACTCTGGAAATAGCAATGCCTTAAGTCCAAATGCCCCACCGGTATCAACATGATAAACATTAACCTTATCCTCAGGGAGGTTAAGTGCCTTCATTATGCCAGCCTTCATCCTGTGAACCGACTGGCTTGAAATGTATACATTAAGCACACCATCGCGGTAATCTGCAACTATCCCCCTTGTTTCCATTGGATTCGCAAGAACACGATCCATGAATATTGAGTCGCTAACCTTTAAATCAAAGTCAATATCCTTTTCACTGAATTTTTTTCCAATTTCTTCAGTTTCCATAATATTGTCCTTCATTCCATGCCTCACAGGCGGGTGTTTTAATGCCTCATCAATTGATGCAACTGCGTCAAGGGGCTCGTAATCGACCTCAAGTGTATTTACCAGATCCTCTGCCTCATATCTGTTCTCGGAAAAAAAGGCGGCAACGCACTGGCCAACATAATTTACCTCATCAATTGCAAGCACTGGCTCTCTCATGGCATGATCATCAAGGGTGTAATATGCCTTTAATTCAGATGAATTTAACCCGCCCTTTATATTTTTTATTCTTGCATGTGCATATGGGCTTCTGGCAATGGCCATGTAAAGCATATTATCCATTTTAATGTCATCTATATATTTTCCCTGGCCGTTAACAAATCTATTTAGATACATTTATCTCCTCCCTCTGCCTTAATTTTTCCTCTGCCTTTTTAACAGAATCGATAATGGTTCTGTATCCTGTGCACCTGCACAGATTACCTCTAAGATTCTTTTTTATGTAGTCCTCGTCTATGTCCCCTTCCGCATTTTTTATTAAGTAATATGATTGCATAATCATGCCGGGGGTACAGAAACCGCACTGCAGTCCCTCTTCCTCAACGTATGAATCCTTAACAGCATTTAGATCAGGGTCATTGCTTTCTATTGTTGTTATTTCATGATTGTTTGCCTGAACTGCCAGAACGGTGCATGATTTAACTGTTTTTCCATCCATTAAAACCGTACAGGCACCGCAGTTGGTTGTATCGCATCCTATATGTGTTCCGGTTAAACCAAGCTCGTCCCTCAAAAAACTTACAAGCAGCATGCGTGGCTCGACATCCTTTTTATATTCCTTCCCATTTACCTTAATGTTTACCATCATTTAAAACACCATATACCTCTTTTATTCCATTTTTAAACATTTCATTTAAAATCTCCATTTTATGATCCTTAGTGCCGTTAACATCATCCTCTATATCAATATATGATTCCAGTTTTTTAAATGCAGATTCAAGTGTGTTATCATCCGGCTTTTTTCCCTTTAAAAATTCCTCAACGTCAACAGCTTTAACCGCAGTTGTATTTAAATTTGTAAGTCCTATGCCCACATCATTGATTGTTTTGTCATTCCCAACTGACATATTCACTGCTATGGCGAATACCGGAAAATCGCTTGAAAGTGTTGTAAACTTGAAGTATTTGCCATAATATTTTGAATAGTCACCTATAATAATTTTTGTTAAAATTTCATTTGGTCTGACATCGGTCGTGTATGCATCTTTAAAGAAATCTGTGGCCTTAACAGTTCTAATACCTGAAGAGCCGGTTATTTCAAACTCAGCATTTAGTGCAAGCATAACAGCTGGCATATCATTCCTTGGGTCTGCCTCACAGACATCACCACCTATTGTCCCCATGTTTCTAACCTGCGGATCAGCTATTTTTGAGGCCGCATCAGATAAAAGATTGCACTTCTGTTTTATAAGCCTATTTCTTGCAACCTCTGCAGTTCTTACCATTGGGCCTATCTTTAATCCATCAGAACCATCTATAAAATTTAGTTCCTTTATGTTAGCTATATCTATAATATTTGGAATGGATGTGAACCTGAGCTTTAAAAGAGGTATTAGGCTCTGACCCCCTGCAAGTATCTTGGCATCATCCTGGAATTTATCCAGCAACTTTTCCAAACTTTCAATATCTTCTGGCGCAAAATATTCGAATTTATCCGGATACATTACTATAATTAATTATAAAAACTATTTAAATTTTTTTTAAGATACCTTATAATTAATAAAATTATTGAATAATAAAATTCAGATTATTTTTAATTAATTTTTAATAATAATATGCTATTAATAATTTATGATAGACATATCTTCAAAAGAAATAGTTTTAAGGGAGGCAAGGGCCTCAGGATGCATAAGGCTTAAATCCGGCACTGTAAGGCAAATTTTAAACAAAAATGTAAAAAAGGGAGATGTCATTGAAACTGCCAGAATAGCAGGTACAATGGCCGTTAAAAATACTTCTGGAACAATACCATACTGCCATCCAGTTCCTGTTTCGTCAATAGATTTTGACTTTGAAATTCTGGATAATCAGATAAAATGCTCATGCACCGTTAAGGCCATTTACAGAACCGGGGTTGAAATGGAGGCCATTAATGGTGTGCTAACAGCATTATTAACTGTATGGGATATGGTAAAATACCTTGAAAAGGATGAAACAGGAAACTATCCCGAAACTTTAATCTCTGGAATAAAGGTTGATTATAAGAAAAAGGCTGAGATAAATGCACAGTGATGATATTGAATATAATTTAAGGTATAGAATAATAACCGTATCATCATCAAGAACCATTGAAAACGATATATCAGGTAATAAAATGGCAGAATTAATAGGAAAAAATTATGAAAGATCCATTGTTAAGGATGATGAAGTAGAAATTCTTGGTGAATTATTCTGCAATTATAATAAATTTGATGTTTTTATTTACATTGGTGGTACCGGCGCATCAAGACTTGATCAGACAAGCATTGCATTAAGGAAAATTGCTGATAAGGAATTTTCTGGATTTGGGGAGCTTTTTAGGGCAAAATCCGGTGGATATTTTCCATATATCTCCGATGCCTCAATGTTTACATACAGGAAAAAGATTATTTTTTCAATTCCCGGATCAGAGAATGCACAGCCGGTGGCGTATGAAATTATTTCAAGGATAGTGAATCATACATACCATGAGCTTACCAAGGAATGAAAATATTAATACATATTAAAGCCATTTAAATATATGATTTTTATTGAAAATATCTTTAGCATAGAAAAAATGAAATCCCATGTATATGTCATAAATACTGGAAAAAATATTGTGCAGATAGATTGTGGCATTGAACAGGACGCTAAAAAGATAATAAATTTTTATGATTCCAAAAAATATGCGCCTGATTACATACTTATTACCGCAGTTGATTACCTTCATGTTGGTGCATTAAAGGAAATTTATGAAAAGTATAAACCAAACATATATGTTAGCAAGTATGAAATGGATACGCTGAAGAATGGACTGCAGCTGAGGGGAATAGAGGAGATGGAGGGAAAGGGCCTTGAATTCGCCACTGTTAAGGCCTTTAATTCATATGCACGCCTGGATCTTGATGGTTTTGAAAAAATAGATACTCCTGGATATACAGACGGAAATGTTTCCATATACTATCATGATAAAAATGCATTGTTTACAGGTGATGCTGCATATGTGAAAAAAGGGAAATTGTATTTTGACCCAATGTTCGTGAAAAGTGAAAAACTGGCGGAGGAATCATTAAGTAAAATAGAAAAAATGAGGCCAGTTTATATATTTCCATCACATGGCGACCCGGCAGAATTAAAATAATTATTCAGTGAGCTCTCTTTTTATCCTTTCTAGGTATTCATCATTTACATCCATTATTTTTTTAACCCACCATTCATCGACGAAATTCAAATTATCATTCTCAATTCTTGGTATAATATGAACATGATAATGGAATACCGTCTGATTTGCAAGTTTACCATTTGAATTCATAATGTTAACATTATTAATTCCCCATTTTCTCTTAATAAGATCTGTAACTATCTTAACAGTTCTAAAAACATTTAATAATGTTTCATTGTCCATATCAAATATATTCTCATAATGCCTTTTAGGAATAACAAGTATGTGCCCCCTCGATATTGGATATATGTCTAAAAACGCAAGTGTGTTATCATCCTCATATACCTTATAAGACCGTGCACGATTGGAAACTATATCACAGAATATACACATGAATAAATATTATTAATTAATATTTAATTTTATTTTATAATTTGCATGTGTTAATTAAAAACAAGAGAATAAATTGAAAATAATGTACCAGCCTTTTAAGATGTTTAAATGGCATGATATATTAAAATATTAGTAAAATAATAAAAATAAAAAAATTTTAAAATTTTTAATATTCTTTTATTGCAGATTTGACCTTGTTGAAAAGTTCTGGGGTTATTTCATTTATTCCATGTGCATTTTTAGCATGTGCCTGTATTACAGGTATTAATTCCTCTATGGAATCTGCCCTTACGTCAAATCCGCAATCCATTCCTATATCCTTGCATTTAAATTCGTATCCCATTTATATCAATTAATTTATTATTTTATTATATTAAAAGCGTGCATATCATATGTGATACTAAATTACAAATTATTGAAGATATATTCCTCAATAATTTTTCTCATCCCCCTTCTTAATGTGGACTGCACTGATTTTTTGCTTACGCCCAATTCCTGGGCTATACCATTAAGGTCTATCTTTCTGTTAAAATCAAAATATCCCTTTGAATATGCGGTGTATAAGATCTCCTTTTGCCGTAATGTTAATTCACCGGGCAAATGTTTGTCAGTAATATA
>NZ_JAVYSZ010000025.1:0-9738 GCF_038728925.1 Acidiplasma sp. | reverse complement strand
TCCATTATATGACATTTAAAAAAACATTATATATCACAGGATCAGAATGGTTTGCAATAGCCCTTGGTACCCTGGCCGTATCAGTGCTTTTAAACAGAATGGCTGATTTTTTCCATTCCGATGCCCTTTATAACACTGGCATATTTTTTCTCTTTTTGGGCATGGTTCTTTTTTTGATTTTATTTGCATTATGGACTGCAAGGACATTTGTATTTCCAAATGTTATTCTGGAGGACTGGAACAATCTTAACAGAATTAGCTTTTCAACCGTTGTTCCATTATCCATGATGATAATGAATGTATCATACATTTCATATTATCCGTCAAAAATTATATCCTTAAGGTATTTATCATATTATAATTATATTTTTGATTTCATTGCTATTTTGCTTCTAAGTTTTTATCTTGGATATAAGATGTATACAAAGAATATAGAAAAGGGGGAATTAACATATGCAGAATTAATACCACCTGTTGCCTTATCTTCCACAGTTTTCTTGGGAAAAAGGATCATTCCACTTGTTGGAATAAATGCAGATCTAGTTTATTTTCTGATCTTGATGGGATTTGGAATAGCACTTTTTCTATTTCTTTTTATAGGAATTATGGCGTTTACCTCACACATAAGGGATATAAAGTCAAGTGAATCCTCACCAGTGCTTGTTTTGCCTGTGGGAGTTTCCAGCATTCTGGTGATAAATATAATTACACTTTCACAGCTTCCAGGTATTTTCAAAATTCCATTAACTGTAGCATTATTCGCCTCAGTTTCATTATGGTCATTTGAACTCTGGAATTTTATTGTGGCCATGCTTGTTAGCATAAAGAAGGTTTTTCATGCAAAGCCTGGTATATCAATATGGGCATACACATTTCCGTTGGCAGTTTTTTCTATATCCTCACTTAAACTGAGTTTCGTTTTTAAGTCTAATAATTATATTTATCCGTATAACATAACTTTTTACACTGGAATAATAGCAATGGTAATACTTATTATTGCATGGATTTACGCTGTTGTCATTACATTAATATTTATTAAACGTTTTAATATACAAAGTCAAAAATCCTCATCTTAAACATTTAAGATAAATTATATTATATTTTTCTAATTTAAAATTATACAATACAAATTTATGAATGATTTTATTCTTTAATTATTGTCTTCTAATTGAAATTTTTGACATTATCCTTATAAATAATTGAACAAATTTGTTAAAGGTTATCATATGCAAATTATTAATTAATATATTATAATCATGAAATATTATAATACACTTTGGCATGAATACGGTTCATGGTGGTAATATATGAAAATAAAAATTGTGCAGCCCAATTCGAAAACATTCAATGGGATAAAAACGTATTCCACAAATTTATTTAAAGACCTCTTAAAAAATGGAATTGCAGCAGAATTAAAACGGCTTCCGAAGGTAGAATTTTCTATACGGGGCAAAAAAATTGGTGGATGGACATCACAGAGACTTCTATCATTTTTGGTTGGAAATGCAGATATTGTTCATTCAACATCTTACATGGAATTAACACCACATACCAATGTTGTCACCATCCACGATCTTTTCTCTATTATAAATAATAAATATAAATCGCAAATGATCAGGGATTTTCATATAAAAACTCTCAAAACTATAGAGAGAAGGAGGATAAATGTAGTTGTTCAGGGTGAGCATATTGCTGAACAGGTAAGAGAGTATATACCAGATGTGCCCATAGATATTATTCCGACAAAGGTATTTGTTAAGCCTGCGACTCAAAATCCTTATCCAGACAATTGAAAACTTCATCTAGTAACAATGGGCGAAATATATGGAAACGGGGAAAACAGGAAACAGATATATGAATTATAAGATTGGATTAAAAATTTAAAAGATGTTGAACTGTATCATATCGGCATTATAACAGATGAAAAATACAAAAATTATTCATATAATATTCACCAACTTGGTACTGTATCTGAGCAGGAAAAATTTAATTATCTTCAGTATGCGAATAAATTCGTTTTTAAAACTCTCTGCGAGGGACAGGGTATACCCACGATGGAGGCCATGAGACTTGGAACACAACCTGTAATAAATGATATTCCTGCGCATAGATATTTCCTTTGAGATAAGCCTTATTATTATCACAATAAAGATGAATTCCTAGAAATGATATACAGACCAAAAAACAGGGATTGGTTGAACAGATATCTCAATATGATAACTGGGTGGAAAAATACAAAAAAGTCTATGATAATGTTATTAATAACCACAATAAAAGATAACAATATTTGCACTGATATAATCACAAAAATTTAATTTAAGGATTTTTAATTAAACTGATTTTATGAAACAGAATTACAATAATAAGCACTTATAATAATAAAAGGCTTTAAATTTTATAATTACCATGCATCTAACATTTTTTATCAAGGTAATTTAATGGTATAATTAATAAAAATAAAAAAATAATAGCGCCATGGGAGAGATTCGAACTCCCGATCCACAAGGGAACCAGCTCTCAAGGCTGGCGCCGTACCACTGGGCCACCATGGCATAACAAATTAAAGGAGATTTTTGTTATTATCTCCTTAACCTTCCATTAGCTCTTATGGAGGGTCTGCTTTTTGAGCTGTTAAGCCTTCCGTGTCCGAGGCCACGGTTTTTATATCCTGCTGATGTTAATCCGCGGTAAACCCTGCCCTTATTCTGTGGTTCTGATATCCATGATATATGCCTATCGTTATATATATTGGGGTTTGTCCTGTCCACAAGTATTACCTCATAGTACTTATAAAGGCCGTCCTCTCCAACATAATATGAGTTTAATACCTCCATGTTGGGGTATTTATCTGCAGCCCTCTCCTCGGCTATAAGCTGGATGCTTTTTTTAAGTGTCATTTTTGTATATGCAAGCCTTCTTGGCCTTCTGCCTCCCATAATTTTGGGTTTATTCTGTCCGCCCCTTCTAACCCTTGATCTGACTATTATATATCCTTCCTTTGCCTTGTATCCTGCAGATCTTGCACGGTCTATCCTTGTTGGGTATTCGAGCCTTTCAACTGAATTTCCCTTTCTCCATGATATCATTCTTTGCTTGTGCATTAAGTATATATCTGATTTTTTAAGCGATTTCCATTCATCTCTAATTAAGCTGTAAGAATTCATCTTGTTCACTTCAAACTAAATAGCTTATTAAAAAATGCTATATATATCTTATTATGCATGTTTTACTGTCATAATAAAGAATGAAAGCATTTAGATGCATAATAATTACTACGGAAAAAGAATAAGTATTGGGAGCTTTAGAGCATCAAAAGGTGTTAATATATTTCATAGAAATCATAATCTAACAGCTCCCATAGGGTCTTCCATCTATAAATTTAATTTTAATTTTTTTCCCAACGTCTGGTTCTCCAGCTGAATCAATGTTCATATAAAGCCTAAAACCTTCTGGAAATGAAACTATTGCCCATATACTGTTGTTAAAAACAGTATAGGAATATATCTCACCAGTGCCGGAAGATTTTTTAATCTCTATTTTGTCTGATCCGCACTGCGGACACCTATTTCTCGGATAATAAAAAGAATAATCACAGTTTTTGCATTTAATGTATGGTAGCATGGAGTTTGCAAAATAATCCTTATAAATACTGTATATTTCCATTTCATTCATTTTTAATCACCCAGAATCATTGAAACGGAATGGTTCCTTGACCATCCACCAATTCCATTAATAAAAACACTGTTTATGTCCCTAACCTGATTTTTAGCCATTCCATTTAACTGTAAAAGACTTTCATATAATAAAACACTACCGCTCATATATGCAGGCTGGCCCCTGTTAATACTGCCTCCACCTGTATTAAGCGGCATATCACCTGAGCTTGATATATCTGTTTTTTCTATAAATTTGCCAAATTCACCTTTTTTTATTATTCCTGTATCCTCAAGCTGGAGTATAACAGTAATGCTAAAGGAATCATAGAGCTCATAGGCATCGCAGTGTTTAATCTCATCCCTGAAATTACGTGAACTTTCTGATGCAGGCGTTATCATAATTTCTTCCAGCTCTGGTGGTAATTTTGTCCAGTGAGCCTCACCATATTTTTTTATTTTAACAGGTCTTAATTTTCCCGGGGATTTGGAAACAATGAATGCATGAAATCCATCAACAGGATATACTATTTCCAAAAGGTGCAGTGGTGATGAGATAACTGGTGATGAAAGAACGTCATCAACAGAAATATCACCGGTAAACATGGAATAGCCCGAATCGTTACCATTTTTTCTCTGCTTTACCATAAGTCTGGCACGGTCCTCATCAGCAGTTCCATAAATTTTTTTATGCCTCTGTGCAACAAGTGCATAATCTGACAGCGGATTTTTATACGAGTAGCCTGATAATAACTGTTTATATGGTGTGTTTGTAACACCGTCATACAGATTTTCATATGAATCCACAGTTTCTCTGGTCTGTCTTACCAGTGAACCCTTGCCACCAAATAGAAGAAGAATATTATCAAGTCCCTCGTATTTTATAAGTTTTTCAGCACGGTACAATCCAGCCAGAACCGATGGTCCGCCATAATCCAGCGAGTCAATATATTTTGGATTTATTCCAAGGTAGCCGCATAACTGGTCCGGAAAGAAATGCAGAAAAATATTACCATCAAAAATACCAGGCAGAAAGGTTGTTATAAATCCCTGTATATCACTGCGCTGAATTCCTGCCATGTTGAGTGCCTTCTCAAGTGCCTCATTCATGAGGTCATAAGCTGTACCATCATATTTTTTATATACTGCCTCTGCAAATCCCTTAATCATTGTGCATCACCCAGTATCTTATGTATATCTGACCTTTTAATTTTTCCAGAGGCATTTACTGGCATGCGGTTAATGAAAACTATATTTTTTGGTATTTTAAATTTGGCAAGTTTTTCCCTGCATATATTATTTATTTCATTTTTAATTTCATCAGATGGGTTTATATTATCCTTTAATTTAACATAGGCAACAGGTACCTCACCCTTATATTCATCCTTTTCCGGAACAACAACGACATCCTCCACAAACTGGCTTGATCTGATGGCATTTTCAATCTCAACCGGCCATACCTTATATCCTGATATATCAATTAAATCCTTCTTTCTGTCTATTATATAAACCCAGTTATTTGAATCAATGTGGCATATATCACCTGTTTTCATTCCATTTCTTGAAAATGTTAATTTTGTATCCTCAGCATTATGGTAATATCCGGAAACCACCTGTGGTCCCCTTGCTATTAATTCACCACCCCTGCTCCTTTTTATTGTTGTGTAATAAACAGGCCTGCCAGAGCTTACTATATCCTTATATATTTTTAATTCCCCATTATATGGGTAATCCCATAATGTCAGTGGTGAGGTGCTCTCTGTTAACCCGTATGCCATATAAATATACTTTCCCGTCATCTTCTTCCATTCTATCTCAGTTTTTACAGGCATGGGCATGCCACCTGCGGACCAAACCCTCATTGATGAAAGTTTATTTTTTATATCGTCAATGCCTGACCATGAATTAAGCATTGACCTGTAGGCGGTGGCAACAAACATTGTTATGGTGGTTTTATTTTTTATTATGTCGTTAAGCGTCTGTTCAGGCGTGAATCTATAATTTAGGACTATTTTTGAATGGCTTATGACAGATAATGATATGCCAAAAATAAGTCCGGTTATGTGGAAGAATGGGGCTATTCCAAGATTTACATCCTTTTTACCAACATCAAACCAGTTTTTATATATGAACGATGCTGAGTATATATTTTTATGCCTTATTTCTGCAGCCTTCTGCTTGCCAGATGTGCCGGATGTAAATACCAGCATGGCGGTATCCTCGGGGTCCGGCCTGTATATATCAAAATAAGGTTTTTTTCTTAAATTTAACTCCTCAATTCCCTGAGATTTTATAAATTTATTTTTCAGGCCTTCAGGGATCTTCCCAAATGTCTCAGGATCAGTATAAATTATTTTTCCGTCTACAATACCATTTAATGCACCAAAAGAATCCCTGAATTCTGAACTAATTATTACAACAGCCGGGTTTAAAAATTTAACCTTCCTTGAAAGTTCTTCATAGGAATCAAGTGGGCTTAGTGGCGTGAATATCATGCCATTCTTCCAGCATGCATACTGTACCATAATAAACTGTGGTATATTTTCTGATATCATGGCTATTATGCTTCCATCATCACCATAAGATGCCAGCTGCGCTGCAATGCCATTTATATATTTATAAAAATCACCATATGTAATTGATGAGTCAAAATATTTAATAAATATGTCATTGTCATAATATTTTATGAAATCCAGCATTGTTTTCATAGTACAAGACCTCCACCAACCTCAATCATTGTTCCACTAATATAACTGCTCCTATCATCCATCAAAAAGGCAACCGCATTTGCGACATCCTCTGGAAGGCCGATTCTTCCCAGCGGTATTTTTTCAATAAATTTATCCCTAATTTTATCCGGAAGCTTGTCTGTCATTGGTGTTTTTATGAATCCGGGTATAACTGCATTGACAGTGATATTGTACCTGCCAAGCTCCCTGGCAAGGGTCTTTGTAAAGCCTATAATCCCGGCCTTGGCAGCAGCATAGTTTGCCTGTCCTATATTTCCCTGCCAGCTTGCCGATGATATATTTACAATTCTCCCCTCCTTATTTGAAATCATTGTTTCAATGAACAGCTTGGTAATATTGTAAACGCTGTATAGATCAGTTTTTATAACACTGTCCCACTGATCATATGTCATGTTTTTAAATAATACGTCCCTATTAATACCTGCATTATTAACTATTCCATAAATGTTTTTTTCAATGGTGCTTAATGCTGACTCACATGATTTATAATCTGAGACATCACACTGTATCCCTGTTACATTGCCATAGATTTTATTTAAATTTTCAGCTGTCTCAATAACATTGGCATCATAATCAACCATTATGACAGAAAATTTATCCATGGCCAGCCTCTCTGCAATTGCAAAACCTATGCCCCTGTTGGACCCTGTTACAATAATTCTTTTTTGCACCTACACACCTCTTTTATAATCTATTATTGGGTATATTATTTTTATATGTTGATACATAATTAAATCATTATGCACTATATTAATATTAATGCAGGTATTTACATGTCAATACATGGTATAAATAAAAATTTATTATTTAAAAAATTCATGGAAGGTGAATCCACGCCTAAAACAATTTTTGTTTTAATAAAATAAGAATAGATTTATATTTTAGAAGCCATATTGTATCATGTCTCCTAATTTAAAAAATTTTGAAAAGGCCGTAAAAGATAGCTATGGGAATCTTGAGTTAGATTTACCAAGGGGGAGCATCAAAATTTTGGATCCATCAATAATCACAATACTGGTTAAAAATTCGTCAATTCAGAGAACTGTTGAATACAGTTCCAATGATAAGATTTACATCGCAACATTTTCAAGCTATTCAATGGTTAATTCAAATGGAATGATAGAGTATTATACCGATCCACCAAAAAATGAGAATATTAAGGAAATAACATTTATTGTTGTTGGCTTTCATTCTGAATGGGATACAGAGGTTAAATTTTCAGAGGAATATATGGCTGTTATGCCTGACCGTGAATTAAAGCACCTAATAAATTTCCAGAGGGCCATTTTGAAAACCGGGATTATAAACAAACAATAAAACAATAAAATTGCATAAAAACATTTATGATTCTAATATAATATGATATTTTTAACGAATTTTTTTTCATATAATATTAATAGTTATCGAAAATCTTTTATAAAAAATCAATTTAATTAATATTATGTAATTCTTACCATAATTTATTTTTTTATGATGTATCATTTTATTACATTTTAGAGTTTATAAACATTTAAATATAAATTAGATATATAAATATATATGCACAATAATATGAATGATACATCTTTTTTTAGCCTGAAAATACGCCATGAGAATTGCTGGACAAATTACGTTCCAGAAAATTACAGGGATGTTCTCTTAGGGTATACATATAATGAAAATTCATTAAGGGCAATACGTTTTTCTAAATTTTATAATAAAAGTGATATACGTGAAATTAAGATTTCCATTAAAAAGGATAAATCGGTAAAAAATGTAAATATATATAACATTGATTCATCCTCTTCCATTTTATACATGGATGTTTCCTATGAAAATGCATTTATAGACAAATTAATAAAAAAAGCTATATATCCTTTAAAATCCAGTGTTTATAATAATACTGAAAATTATATATTTATGACAGAAAAATACAGGATAAATGACATTCTAAAAATAGCAGGAAATGATGTTTATATAAAAAATATAAGGGAGCTAAAGGCAGAGGAGGTTGTTCCAGAAATAAGCAGTTACATACTGGATATATTCCTTACGGATAAAGAAAAATTTGTATTAAAGGAGGCAATTGACAGTAAATTTTTTAACATACCAAGGGGCGCATCAAATAAAGAGCTTGCCCAGAGATTAAACATAAGCAAGATGGCCATAAATGTGGAAATAAGAAGGGCAGTGAATAAAATAGTTAATAAAATTATACTTTAAATAAAAATTTTAATAATAAATAATATTTACTTTGTTTCCTCAATAGAGAAGGATGTTTCATTTCCCTCCATGTATGTTTTGATAACTTTATCTGTATAAAGTGACAGTTTCGTTTGCCCATCGCCATCATAAATTAAACCTATAAGTGATGGTTTTTTCATTGCAAGATTAAAGAATGAACTCCAGAACTCACTTTCATATACCGGAACACCCGAATCATTCCTTGGAATCACATCCCCCACATTGTATATAAAAAGTGCTGGATCCTTTTCGCTTGAGCTTTTTGTTGTTATTTCGGCCCATAACTTCTCTGCAAGCAGAGTTGCATCATCGCCATCCCTTACAATAAGCCTGCCAGCATAATCCGCACTTAATGAAATTTTAACAACCTTGTATGCCTCGTCATCCGAAACTATATTTTTAAAAGGGTCAAACATGGCTGTCTGCAATATGAAAATTTTTCTGTTAGATTTTAGAATTTCCCCCATTAATTTTCTGGCAACCTCTAATTTTCCATCACCATTTTTACCGTACATTAAAATTTTATAATCGCTCGAGGCAATTTCCTTTAACTGGGCCATTCTGGAATCAAAGTTTATATCTGTTTCCGTCCCTCCAAAATTTTTTGATTCCAGATATTTATGGGCGATCTCACTGGCCTCGGGTCCACGGCCCTTGTTATCCAATCTCAGCTCTATCCTCTGGCTGTAATCCATAATCATCATTTTGGTTATCTCAGCCCTGTAAGTATATATAGTCCTTTTTTTTGTATTCATCATTTCTTTTATTGAAAACTTAACTTCCGGGTCAAAGATTTTATATGTCGGTTTTTTTATATTCTTCCATGTAAAATCAATGTCTATATATTCCCTGAATTTTTTCAATATATTCTGGTTCTGGGTCCTGCTATCAGCAAATTCGTGTATGATTTTCTGATTTTTTCTTACATGTTTTTCCTTTTCTATCAAAATAATTCTTACCCTGAATTTGTCCTCCTTAATTGAATATTCAAAATCCTCTGATTTTTTATTATATTCATAAAACCAGATTAAAATTCCCTGATTTTTATCAAGGCTTGAAAGAAATGCTTTTAAGCCCTTTAATTCTATTCCGGTTTCATCATGGTCTGAATA
>NZ_JAVYSZ010000024.1:0-10444 GCF_038728925.1 Acidiplasma sp. | reverse complement strand
AACTATGAAAAAGGATGATAGCAGTGCAGCGGTATACTTCCCAAGAAATAAAACTGACCTTTTTACCGGCTGAACAAGTATGTAATATGCTGAACCGGTGCCAACATCGCCTGAAATTAAATCACCACCAAAAAATGAACCGACTACAACAATAATATCCAGAAGTGATGTATCAAGATATTTTAAAAAAAATGTTGGCGAGTTTGAATCCTTTAACGTTGTGTATTCCACATGAAACATTAAAAGTATAACCGCAATCGAAACTATTAATGAAAAAAGGGTAAGCCCGATAAACCTTTTGGTCTTAATATAACCCAGTAACTGATATTTAAACGATGTATAGTACTGTTTCAAATTTGTATCCTGTGGCATATGCCTTAATATATAAATGATTTATTTAAAGATTGCCCATAAATATAATAAAAATCAAAAAAAGTCCTTTGCAAATTAAATATATACTGTTTCATAATATCATATTATGCCAGATATTTATGTGCTTGGTGTTGAGGATTATAAAAAAATTCTGGATTTTCAGAGAAGGTTAAATAATTTAAGGAATCAGAATAAAATAGATGATTCATTTATAATTCTTGAACATAATGATGTTTATACCTCAGGTGTTCACTATAAAGGCGCAATGGACAACATTATAAAGACTGAGCGCGGTGGATATTTAACATACCATGGCCCTGGACAGCTGGTAGCATATTTTATTATAAATATGAAGGAAGGTAATAAGAATGTGCTTGATGTTATCAGATTGATTCAGAAAACCGTTACTGATTTCCTTGAAATTTATAATATTGATGCTCATCCTGAACTAAATGAAAAAACAGGTGTCTGGGTAAATAATAAAAAGATATGTTCAATAGGCCTCGCAATAAAAGGTTTTTCAACACTGCATGGCATGGCATTAAACATTAATACAGACCTTAAAAAATTTTATCTGATAAACCCCTGCAATTTTGATCCTGAGATAATGACCTCAATTGAGGAAATAAAGGGATTTAAAATACCAATGGATGATGCAAGAAAAAAATATATGGAAATACTTATCAGGGATTTTAAAATTGAAAATTATAATTTATATACAAAAATAAATGATTTTTACATTTGAATAAAATTTAGTCTTTAATGTTTGAGGATAGATATTCCTGTGCTGCAGATACACCAGAATTGGCAGGTATTTTCCTGCCCATATCCCTCAGAACCCGCTCTATTACGGCCACTGTTGAAATTGCATCGTTCTGGTTTATCCAGCCCATATGTCCAATTCTTACATATTTTCCAGCATATTCCGGGACTATGCCTGTGGCCATTTCTATACCATTATTAAGGCATTCTGAAAGAAAATCATTCATGCTTATGCCATCAAGCATCATTCCGGTAACTGTGTGGCTTTCAAAACCCTTTTCAGCCATTACAGGCATATCCATACCATTTAATCCGGCCCTGATTGCACCTGAAACTATTTCATGCCTTTTTATTCTGTTTTCAAGAGTTTCCTCCCTTATAAGGTCAAATGCCTTTTCCAGTGAGAATACTATATGCACAGGAAGTGTTGTATAATATCCTGATTTACCGTTCTGGAAGCTGTTCATAACCTTAATCCACTGATTTAAATCTGTGTAAAATCCTGATATTGAATTTTCTGATAAATGGTTAACAGCGTTCTGGGATAAAACCATTAGGGCTGCACCGGGTGGTGCTGCCATGGCCTTCTGGCTGGCTGTGAGGCAGACGTCTATGCCCCAGTCCTGCACATTTAATTTTTCGGCACCTGCACTGGCAACCGCATCAACAACAATGATATCAACCTTATCACGTATTTTCTTTACAAGGGATTCCACAGGATATAAAACACCGGTGCTTGTCTCAACCTGTGTTATTGTAACCATTTTATATTTTCCGTTTTCCAGTTCTCTTGAAACCTCCTCCTGCGGGATTATATGGCCGGGTTCTGATCTTAAATGCTTGATGTTTAGGGGATATTTTTTAAAAATGTTTACCCATCTATCCCCGAAAACACCGGAGCTGACTATAAGTACATTATCACCCTTTTTTAATAATGATGTTACACTCTCCATGGCCATGGTTCCGCTGCCCGGAAGTATGAATGGCTGGTAATCAGGGGCATTCATTACATATTTTAATCCGTTAAGTGCATTTCCCATGGAAGTAACAAATTCTGGTGATGCAAATCCGGTATTATTCCTTACACCGGCCAGTAAAACATCAATATCAATCATGGTTGGTCCAACATGCATTAAGATTTTTCTGTCCATAATAAATAAAATTATTTAATGAATATAAAACTATTCATTATATGGTATATTTTAATTATTTATATTCCTTAAGCCTTTTAATAATTTTAGAGGAGGATCCTGTTTTTTTATCAATACTTATCCTATCCCTATCCCTGAGCAATGAGATTAATCCTGCAAATACCGTTATGCCTGCCACTATAAAGAAAACAGTGTCAAGGGACCCCATGAAGGCAGGGGCAAAAACATAGGAAAACCATGTATTTCCAGTAATCGTGGATAATGCATTTGCAGGTACAGAGGAAATTACAGGCCCTGGAATTCCTGAGATGATTGCTGATACAGGGTTTATTCCAAGGAAGGTTCCAAATATGGCCTCGGTGGGTGGCATGTGGATTAAATATGGTATTAGCTGTCCTGCATTTTTTGCCCTTAGGCTGGAGGAAATTGTTACAGGCAATGATTTAGAAAGCCCATATATAAGAATGGAAAAGAATAACCCCATGCTGGCAGTATATCCTGTATTCCTCATTGTATTCACCATGCCGGATGCGGTTCCACGGGCTTCAGGAGGAACCACAGACATTACCGCAGAAATGTTTGGAGCGTTGAAAAGGCCATAACCAATGCCAAATATAACAAGTATTATGCCCATTAAATAGTATGAAAAGTTATATGGTAAAAATGCAAGCAGAACCAATGAAAATGCTGATATAAATAGGCCTGCAGATGTTAAAATCCTGAATCCATAACGGTCTGATAAACGCCCCCCAAGTATACCGAAAAGGCCCATGGAAACTGTCATTGGCAGCATATATATCCCTGCCCATAATGGTGTTATATAAAATGGATATCCATGTATTGGAAGCCATACACCCTGAAACAGAATTGTTAACATGTACATTAATCCCATCATTTCCATGGCGGATATGAACGCAGTAAAATTGCCTATGCTGAACCCCTTAATTTTGAAAAAATCAATCCTAAACATTGGGTTCCCTGATTTTTTCTCAATAAAGGGAAAGATTATTAACAGCAATGTACCGGTAAGCAGTGAAATTATAACAAATGGATTTGTCCATCCCATTGGATTTTTCCCGTATGGTGTTATTCCATATGTCACACCAATGAGAATTATTATAATACCGGCGGCGAATAGAATATTTCCGGGTATATCAAGCCTGTCCCTTTTCTTCATTGATGTCTCCTTAAGTCTAAAATATGACCAGAATGTGCCAAATATACCAACAGGAACGCTTATGAGAAAAACATCACGCCAGTAAATTACCGATAAAAATCCTCCAAGGACTATGCCTATGCTCACACCGGATACAGCAGCAACGCTATTTATGGATAGGGCAAATCCACGTCCCTCACCTGGAAAATTATCTGTAATGATTGCAAAGCTGTTGGCCATTATAAATGATCCACCAACAGCCTGAACTATTCTAAAAATAATTAATTCGGTGGCTGCTGTGTATCCTGTTCCCGGGGTTAGGTAAAGCAGTATGGATCCGATTGTGAATATTAAAAAACCCAAGTTAAAAAGCCTCACACGGCCGTACATATCTGAAAGCCGGCCTATGGTAAGCAGCAGAACTGATACAACAATCATATAGCTCATTATTGTCCATAAAAGATATGGAAATGATTGTGGTGCCAGTGGGTTCAGATGTATGCCCCTGAAAATTGGTGGAAGTGCCACTATTATTATGCTCGTATTTATTGTGGCCATTAGCTGCCCTATTGTTGTATTGGATAGGGCTATCCATTTTTGCAGCATATTATACTTTATTTATTTTTACTATATAAATATAAAGTGCAAAACAATTTAGCAATTAACTAATTTTTTTATCAAACCCTGTGGATGAATTTAGTATTTTAGGAATTATTATATAATCCCTTGGCTTATTAATTTAATATGGATTATAATTATGAGTGGATCATTGCAAATAAAAATGCAAGCTATTCATCATCCTCAGCATCCTTTGCAAATCTAAGGACGTATCACGGCATTTTTGTAAAAAATATAAATGAGAATTATGATAGAATGGTAATGCTTTCAAAATTCTTTGAGGAATTTGAATTTGATTCAGATAGGATAAACCTGGATTCAAATTACTATCCGGGCACTGTATTTCCCGACGGCAGAAAATATTTAAGTGACCTTAATGATGATCCATATCCCCAGTTTGTATATTCTTCACAGAATTTCAAAATAAAAAAAAGCATAATTATGCATCCACTTAAGGATGTTTTAATAATAAAATATGAAATGGACCCTGAGCCTGAAATTGCAAGATTTTATCCATTATTAAGTTTTAGAAATTCCAATGATATAATAAGAAAGGGTGATCGTATTTTTGTATGGCAGAAAAATGGTAAATTTGTTCATTTTTCATCCGTTCAAAATAATCTTTGGATTGGATCTGATGGCAATTTTATTACAGATAATTTGTGGTATTATAATTTTCAGTATCCTGTTGAAATTGAAAGAGGATCACATTATGAGGAGGATCTGTATCTTCCGGGGCACTTTGAGCTAAGACATCCAGGCAAAAACATTGAAATTACTGTGCATTCTGATGCATCATATGCTGGCGAATCCTTTGATGATACCCTTAAAGAATACATTAAAAGCAGATATAAAATTAGATCAAATAGAATAAATATAAAAAACATGTATGAAAAGGCAAATATTTTCCTCCTTAAAAATAATATAATAGCGGGATATTACTGGTTTGGCCCATGGGGCAGGGATACATTTATATCCCTGCCGGGGCTTGCGCTTATACCCGGCAGATATGAACTTGCCAGGGATATTCTATTTACATATATGAGGCAAATGAAAAATGGGATAATTCCCAAAACAATGGCAGGGGAATATGATGCTGCAGATGTATCGCTCTGGTTTATCTATGCAGTTTATAAGTATTATGAGTACACAAAAGATGTTAACACCATAAGGCATTTTATGCCGGCAATTAAGGAAATTATAGATGGATATATTAGGGGTAATGACTATTATTTTATGGAAAATAACCTTATAAAATTAAAGATGGGCAAGCTGACGTGGATGGATGCGGAGTATAATAATATAATATTCACGCCACGTTCAGGAATGCCTGTGGAGATAAATGCACTATGGTATAATGCGCTTAAAACATATGAGTTCCTCTGCAATGAGGTTTCAATTGGTTATGATGATTCCTATAAAAATATATATAAGTATATCGAAAAAAATTTTGAAAATCTATACATGCATGATGGAAAAATTTACGATGTGCTTCCAGATGATTTTAGATTAAGGCCTAATTTTATTTTTGCCTTTTCACTTCCATTCCCGGTATTAAATAACTTTAATAAATACAAAAATCAGGTTGATAAATACCTTATAACACCATATGGGCTCAGAACATTATCCCCAGAGGATCCTGATTACATACCTGTATATACCGGTGACCGGCTTCACCGTGACAGGGCATATCATAATGGAATCATATGGCCGTGGCTTGCAGGCCCTTATATTACGGCGGCTGTAAGGTCAGGCAACAGTGCTTCAGATTTGCTTGATTATTTTTCATCACTATATAACATGAGGAAAATACCGGAACTCTTTGATGATGATGGGACGCCAAAGGGCTGCATACTTCAGGCATGGAGTTACGGGGAATTAATAAGATCTTACTTTGAGGATCTTGGGGGCAATTAAATGAGGATATCTGTAATCGGCTGGGAGCTTCCGCCTGCATTTTCAGGTGGCCTGGGTGTTCATACCATAAATATATTTTCAATTATAAATAAGATTTTTGATGTAACGCTGTATATTCCAGATGTTTCAGGACTTTATCCATATTATCCATTTAGGGTAAAAAGGGTGAAAACCAATTATAAAATTAATGAAAAAAATATAAGAAATGAAAGTTATTATACCGGATTCGATGGCATTAAATTTCATGATTTTAATGAAAAGATAAAATATTATAATGAGATGGTTGTTGATCAATTCGATCCTGAAACCGATATTATACACTGCCATGACTGGATTACATTTGAGGCGGGCATTGAGCTTAAGGAAAGATATAATAAACCACTTGTAATAACAGTGCACAGTACAGAAATAGACAGATCCGGAAACTTTTTCCCACAAAAATATATAATGGACATTGAAAGAAGGGGCATAAAATATGCTGACAGGATAATAGCCGTATCAGAATACACCCAGAAGATGATTATTAAATATTATAATGCAGATCCAAAAAAAATTTATGTTGTGCATAATGGTATAGATAATACATTCATAAACATGCCGCAGAAATCCTATGATTTATACAGAAACATTCTTTATTTTGGGAGAATTACAACACAGAAAGGACCAAGATTTTTCCTGGATGCGGCATACCGTGTTATAAAGAAATTTCCAGATATTAAATTTACATTTGCCGGTACCGGTGATCAGGAACCTGAAATGAGGAGGATTACAGGTGAACTTGGAATAAATAGGAATGTTATATTCAGGGGCTTTGTAAGCTTTAATGAGCAGATATACTATTATAAAAACAGTGATGTGTTTCTGCTCCCCGCGGTATCCGAGCCATTTGGCATGTCTGTTATAGAGGCAATGAGCACCGGAACCCCCGCAATAATTAGCTACACAACCGGTGTTGGTGAGGCGCTTCATAATGTTTTCAGATCTGATTACTGGGACACTGAACTTTTATCCGAATATATAATCTCAATGCTTCTTCATAGGGGATTAAGAGAGACCATGGGTATAAATGGCCAGATTGAGGCAAGGAAATTTACATGGGAGAGTGCTGCCATTAAAACAATGGAGGTATACAGATCAATATGACGGATAATGTAATAATGTATTTTGAGGTTCACCAGCCGCGTAGGCTGAGACCTTACAGAAGGTACGAAATAGGCAATAATAATTCATTCTTCTGGGACTCTGAAAATGAGAGGATTTTTAAAAGAATTTCGGAAAAATCATACATACCTGCAACAAGAATTTTAATGGAGAATAATATAAATGCCACATTCTCATTATCAGGTACATTTATAGAACAGGCTGAGGTGTTTTATCCAGAGGTTCTTGATGTGTTTAAGGAATACTTTAAATCCGGGCTTGGGGAATTGCTTGATGAAACCTATTATCATAGCCTTGCAGGAATCTATGATGAAAACGAATTTAAAAAACAAATTTCCATGCATGCTGAAAAAATGAAAAATGTATTTGGAATCAAACCCAAAAATTTTAGAAATACAGAATTGATTTACAATACAAATATTGGCAGGATTGTTAAAAATATTGGATACAATTTAATTTTAACAGAATTTACAGACAGATTCAATAACGCCAATTCACCCAACTTTGTTTATAAGGATATTAATGGATTAGGAATGCTTTTAAGGAATTATAATTTAAGTGATGACATATCATTTAGATTCTCAAACAGATCGTGGCCAGAGTTTCCACTTACAGCCGAAAAATATGCATCCTGGATTAAACACTCAGAAGGCGATGTAATTAATATTTTTATGGATTATGAGACCTTTGGGGAGCATCAGGACAGTTCCACGGGAATTTTTGAATTTTTAAAATCATTGAAAACTGAAATGATTAAAAATAATATAAACGACCTCAGGGTAAATGACGCGTTAAAATTTTCTGTTAAATCAGTTATAAATACGGATTCCACAATATCATGGGCTGATACCGGGAGGGACTTATCACCATGGACTGGAAACAGTATGCAGGTTGAGGCGCTAAATATTTTGTTATCAAAGGGCGATAAAATTGATGAAAAACTCTTTGGATATCTTCAGACCTCAGATAATTTTTACTATATGGCAGCAGGCACAGGCCCGGATCAGGAGGTCCATGAATATTTTAATCCCTATAAATCACCATACAACGCATTTTTTTATTTCACAAATATTCTTGAAAATTTTTAAATAGTAATTTACAACAATTGTGTTAATATGTATTTTTTATCCATTAAATGTATAAATTTAAAATAAGGATATTATAAAATATTTTATAAATCGCATTTTCCTGTTGGGCATGCAGGGTCAAATGTGGAGTCAAGTTTCAGGAATTTATCCGGCATTTTTAATGATAAATCAATTTTTTTTTCCTCATCACTTTTTTTTGTCTCCTCAGTTTCCTTTTTTGTTCCTGCATATAATACCTGCTGGCTCTTGCTCCTGTCCCTGTAAACCGTTATACCCTTGCAGTGCAGATCCTTTGCGAGCCTGTATGCCTTTGCAATGTCATCTGGAGTTGCCTCATAGGGAAGGTTAATTGTCTTTGATACTCCGGAATCACAGTATCTCTGGAATGTGGCCTGCATTATTACATGCCATTCAGGATCTATCTCCTGCGCAGTTACAAATATTGATTTCAGGTCATCAGGTAAATCAACATTCTGCAGGTTCCCTGTCTGTGCAACCTTTTCCATTATCTCATTTGAGTAAAGCCCCCTTGACCTTAGGGCATCCTCAAATAGGGGATTTACCTCCAGTAATTCCTGCCCGTTTAGCACATGTCTTACAAAGGCTATGGCAAATAATGGCTCAATTGATGAGGAACATCCGGCAATTATGGATATTGTACCTGTTGGGGCAATGGTTGTTGTTGTTGAATTTCTCATCTTTATTCCGTTTTCCTCCCATTCTGATCCATACCATCCAGGAAATACCCCTCTTTCCTCTGCAAGCCTCTGTGATTCAAGATGTGATTCGTCATTAAGTGTTTTCATGACCTTTTCTGCCATTTCAAGGGCCTCATTGCTGTTGTATGGAATGCCGAGCATTATGAGCATATCGGCAAACCCCATTAATCCAAGGCCTATTTTTCTGGTTTTCCTTGTCATATTTTTTATTTCCTCAACAGGGAATTTATTGGCATCTACAACATTTTCAAGGAACCTTGTGGCTATGTCTATTGTTTCCCTGTACTTATCAAAATTAAACTGACCATTCTCCACAAATTTTGATAGATTTATTGATCCAAGATTGCAGGATTCATAGGGCATAAGCGGCTGCTCGCCACAATTGTGTACCAAAATTCCGCTAGCTACAAATGAATGAGTAGATGGTTCCACCAAATCATAGACGTCATCCTTGCCTATGTATTCTATATTTTCAACCCGTGCAACCCATGAAACATTTTTTGGGCCTTTTGTATAACTATTTATTACCTCATCCATTCTAGCATTTTTTCTTTCAGATATAAACCCTATATTCCTTGCAAAATTTATAAGATTTATACCAGATATATCAAGTTCATGAAAATCTTGTGTTGTATATAGTCTCATATTTCTGTGTGAATCTGGGAGCATTTTGATTCCTGCCTTTTTACGGTTTTTGTAAATACGGCTATAGATGCCGAAATTTAATAATAACATCTGTACCTGTTTCAAAAGTTTAAGGCTTATAGAACCCAGCCTAACAGCATGCCTTGATTTAGTTGAAAATAAAACAGTTCCATCTGCCTCGAACAGTGCCTGTATAAATCCCTTTTGCATTTCCATGGAACCTTCAAATACCTTGTCAGGAACCTTTAATTTTTCATCCAATAAATCATATTCTTTAGCCATTTCCTTTAATCTTTCAGATGCTATTGTTGTGCAGTTTCTGCTCTCTATGTTTACCAGTCCTACATGGTAATCACGGTTATTCGTTGATGGTCTTATTATATTATTTACATAATTTTCAAAATCCTTTGCCAATACGCGATCCTTATCATAGAACGATAGTACAGCACGATCATTGTTATTCCCATTATTTATATGGCCATCTCCCACAAGCCATCCAAGGACCCTTCCTTCCTCAAGGCTGCCATAGCTTCCAAAGGCTCCTCCTTCATTTAGTATTCTTATTTTTTCGCCCTTTCTTAATTTTAATGCCTCTACCCATCCTCTTTCATCGCTGTAGATTTTATGGTCTCCGGTTACCTTTATTTCGAATCCCTCCCTGGTTGTTATCTTATATACATCCTTATAGCCTGTATAAATGACATTTGATGATTTCCTAAAATTACCGCCAAGCCTTCCATCTATCTTTATATTTAATGGCTCTCCCTCATCATACAGCTGTTTTGCTGTTTTTATTCCCTCGGATGTGTATATTCTTGTATCACCTGTTACACAGGGATTTGTTGATTCTATATA
>NZ_JAVYSZ010000023.1:0-12035 GCF_038728925.1 Acidiplasma sp. | reverse complement strand
GTTGATTATATATGTATATATAATATTTGGTATACAGATTTAATTGATTTTACAGGTAATTTAACAGATTAACATTCAATATTAACATTATAAAATATTTTATCAATTCAATACCGTTATATATTGTAATGAATTATCATACAGACTATTAACCATGATTAACGAGAAGCCATTTAAGGTTAAACAACAGTTACCATTCCTTGATGATATCATAGCAGAATGGTTCGATTCAAAATATGATGATTTAAGTGAACCACAGAAAAAGGCAATACCACTAATACATAATGGAAAAAATGTGCTGGTATCATCACCAACCGGAACAGGAAAAACACTTACAGGATTTCTTTCAATTTTAAATGAGCTATTTATAAATGCAAGGAATAATTCCCTTGAGGATAAAATATACTGTGTATATATCTCACCATTAAAGGCACTGGCTAATGATATTGATAAAAATCTTAAGGAGCCTTTAAAGGAAATCTATGATCTGGCCAGATCAAAGGGAGAAAATATACCTGATATAAGAATAGGCGTAAGATCAGGCGATACTGGCCAGAGCGAGAGGGGAAAGATGCTGAGGAAACCTCCCCATATTTTAATAACAACCCCAGAATCATTATCACTGGCACTTACCGCAACAAAATTTAGAGAAAAATTTGCAGACGTCCAGTACGTTATAGTTGATGAAATTCATGAGATTTCAGCAACAAAACGTGGATCACTATTATCATTAAATCTGGAAAGATTGTATAATATAGCAGGTGAATACACAAGGATAGGGCTTTCAGCAACCCAGGCACCACTGGATCTAATTGCCTCATACCTTTGTGGCTATTCCGGGAATAAGAAAAGAGAATGTGAAATTATAGAGGTAAACACAAACAAGTATCTTGATTTAAAGATTATAACCCCGGTAAAGGACCTAACAATGGTAAGCTTTGAGGTCGCTAATGAAAAAATGTATGACATAATGGTCGATTTAATAAATTCTCACAAAACCACATTAATTTTTACAAACACGAGAAGCTCAACCGAGCATGTTGCCATAAGACTTAAGGCAAGAGGAATTGAAAATATTGAGGCGCATCATTCATCGCTTGGAAAGGAAACAAGGATAGATGTTGAAAATAAGCTTAAGAATGGCGAATTAAAATGTGTTATTACATCAACATCACTTGAACTTGGAATTGACATAGGTTTTATTGATCTTGTTATTCAGATAGGCAGCCCAAAATCTGTTTCAAGGGCACTTCAGAGGATAGGGAGGTCTGGACATGGCGTCAGGGATCTCTCAAAGGGAAGATTTATAGTATTTGATCTTGATGACCTGATGGAATGCGCCGTAATGACAAAGGCTGCCTATGATCACGAAATTGACAAGGTAAGCATACCATTAAATCCACTTGATGTTTTATCCCAGGGAATAATAGGCATGGCCCTCGAAAAGGTATGGAATATAGATGACGCATATAATTTAATAAAAAATTCTTTTTCTTTCCACACCTTGGATTATAATGATTATATTGCCACATTAAATTATCTCGCAGGAAAAATAGAGGGAAATACTTTATTTTCAAAAATATGGCTTGATGAGGAACAAAAAACATTTGGAAAGAAGAAAAGCACCAGAATGATATATTTTATGAATGTTGGAACCATACCAGAGGAGGCAAATTATAATGTTGTAAATGAACAGGGTAGAATAATAGGCCAGTTAAGCGATAAATTCGTGGAAAGATTAAAAAAGGGAGATATATTCGTTTTGGGTGCAAAAACATATATTTTTCTAAGAACGTCAAGAAATAATATTACAGTCAAGGAGGCAAAGGGAATGAAGCCAACAGTGCCATCATGGACAGGTGAGCTGCTTCCCCGAAGCTATGATCTCGGTGTGCTAATAGGAAAGTTTAGGGAAACACTTTATAAAAAAATAAAGGATGGCGAGGACCCCCGGCAATGGTTAATCGATAACTACCGGGTTGATGAATACGGTGCCATGAGCCTTATATCATATGTAAAATCCCAGGGTTCATTTTACATTCCAACACACGACAGGTTATTTATTGAGGGCTATATTGACAAGGATTTGTATGATATAATATTTCATATTCCGCTTGGAAGGCGTATTAACGATGCCATATCAAGGGCATATGCGCTTGCAATATCAAATAAATATGGAATATCCACAAGGCTAAGCGTTAACGACAACGGTTTTATGATTACAATAGGAAGACGCCTGAGAATCGATGATATTATTCATCTTATTAATGCCGGCAATTTTGAGGATTTATTAGACAGGTCAATAGTAAACACAGAAATGTTTAAGCAGCGTTTCAGGTACTGTGCCACAAGATCTTTAATGGTTTTAAGGAAGTATAAGCAAACGGATATATCTGTGGCAAGGCAGCAGCTTCGCAGTGACAGGCTTTTAAGGGTTCTTGAATCCATGAATAATTTTCCTGTAATAAAGGAAACTTTTAATGAGATAAAAAATGATCTCATGGATGTTAATAATGCAAAAAAATATATTAACGATGTAATAGATTCCGGGCATTACAAAATAAGGGATTACAGTGACGAAAGCAGTCCATTTTCATATAATTTAATACTTTCTGGTGTTTCAGATATAGTTTTAATGGAGGACAGATCAAAGTTATTAAGGGAATTGCAGAACAAGCTTCTCGATAAAATTTACGGTACAAACGGAATAGATTTTCTTATTAAGGATTCAAAGATGGCTGAGGACTACTTTAAAAATAAAATTCCAAGGGTTATCGATGAAAATTCATATATGGATTTTATTAAGCATTTTCTTTACATAGACCCTTTTAAAAAAAGGTATAATTCGCCACTGGATTATACTGACATGGATATAGAAAAAATAACCTATGAACTTATAGACCGGGATATTTTGGTTTATGCCTTTATGAGGTCTGACCAGTGGGTGTACCGCGGGTATTATGATATTATGTACTCATTATTTAAAAAAGAAGTCGAACTTAATAATACAGATAAAGAGGTTTTAAATAATGTAAATCTTAAATCATATTCAGAACTTAAAAAGCTCGGCATAAATGAGGATGCATTAAAGGATTCATTAATGAAGCTGGAGGAGAACTATTTAATCAGGAAAAAGTTGTCAGGCCATAATTCGGTTTACATAAAAAATGATATAAAAGTTAAAACATCTGGTAATGAATTAAAGGATGCTGTTAAACTTATTCTATCATCCTTTGGGCCATTATCAATGGATGAGCTTCAGATAAGGCTTCCCGTGGATTCTGACATGCTGGAACAGTCGATGGAGGAACTAATAAAAACTGGAGAGGTTATATATGATTACATTACACCAATATTTGTTAAGCAGTACATACTAAAAAACGATCTGGATGCAATTCTCAATAAAACCGATGAAAATATACTGACAAAAAGAATAATAAATTTTATACAGGAGGTTGATGACGTCAGTGAATATTTTGAAAAATATGGTTTTGCATTTGATGTCTATGATATTTTGATTAGAACCAAACATTATAATCAGATGGATTTAAACAAAATGCTTAAAAACCAGGATGTATATTATTTAAAGGCCATAAAAAATAAATATGTGTATATATCTAAATGGCTGGTTGATGCACTGTATTATCTAAGATATGAAAAAAACACAGAGAATGAGGAAAATATATTAAGATACATAGCCGAGGGGTATAACACAGAGGAGGAACTGTTAAATATCTCAGGTCTGGATAAATCAATTATTAAGGTGATATTAAAATCCCTTACATTCAAATTCCAGATAATGGATAATAATGGAATTTTTACCATTTATTATCCTGTTGATAATAACAGTAATATAATAATAGAAAAATATGGTCCGGCCACAGCCTATGAACTCTCCAGATTTTTCTGGTTTAATCCTGCAAGAATAGATTATTCTGGATTAAAGCCATATTATTACAAAAATGACGTTTATTATGGCTTTATTAAAAACAGTAATGTGCAAAACAGGGGAATAATAGTAAACATTAATGATCCTGTGAGCATATACCTTGGAAAGTATATACAGAATGACGATTACAATGCAAGATTTATTTACAACGGTGCCGAGGAGGCAATATTCCATATGGAAATGCGCACCCCCGGTATATGGATAGATAATTTATATTTTGAGCATCCAAAAGTTGACGAATTTATTGAGGCCTTATTAAATACTTGCAATAAAACTAATATTAATTCAATTATAATTAAGGCTGGGGATGGTATTTCCTTTGATAACTTTGAAAAATATGGGTTTAAAAAACAGAATGATGTAATATACCGCGGAAACTTCGAAATCATGGATATAACCAATGATGACCTGATTGAACTTGCAGTTAAAAAATCGATGAACCAGAACATACCAATAAATTACAATGTACTAAATAAAATGCTTTTTGGATTTAGAAATGATATAGAATCATCATATTTTGGGGTAAGGAGCCTTGAATTAAATAACTATTATAACTCTGTACTTCTGTATAATTTTAATGGTCCCTTTGGAATAAATGCCCTTGCAACAAAAAACGTTATAAGCATATACAGGTCTGCAAAGAAGAACGATCTAAATTCTCAGGAGGAAAAAATTCTTAAGATGCTTATATCAGAATCAATGTCGGAGAATGAATTAATTAAAACGGCAAACATAAATTCTATTGTAATAAAAAATTCTATAAAAAATCTTTATAAAATTAATGCCATAGCAAGGGATAAAAACAGAAAATATATAGTAATTAATTCAGAGTATAATGAGCAGGAAGCCATAGAAAATATACTTTCATATATAATTGAAACAATTGGCTTCTTCGATGATGCCATATATGAAAGGTTTATGGAGACAAAAATCAGCAGGGCTTATTTAAGTGCAGTAAAATCTTTAATTTCAGCCAGGGTTATACACGAGGTTTTAATACCATCCGAAAAAAAGATAATATATGTATCAACTGCTATTGATATGGCCAAAATTAAAAAAATGAATGTAATAAGGTTAATAACCCCGAAGGATATAATATCATTATTCTTTACTGACTATATAAAATCGAGATATAAAACGGTAAATTCATATTTATTATTTTATAACAACTCCATAAAGGCTAATTTTACCGTCAAAAAGAGTGGAAAATACCTGTCAATCAAATCATTTAATGGAGATAATTCATTAAAAGGAATTATAAAAAAAGAGTTCAACAATGCAGGATATATATTATCTATATGAAATAATTTTATCTGTTTATCCATTAAAATGATAATTTTGAAAAAATTTAAAAATTTGGCATGTATTTTGAAATTTTCTGAATAACATCATC
The DNA here is from genome assembly GCF_038728925.1 of Acidiplasma sp. Classification (NCBI taxonomy): domain Archaea; kingdom Methanobacteriati; phylum Thermoplasmatota; class Thermoplasmata; order Thermoplasmatales; family Ferroplasmaceae; genus Acidiplasma; species Acidiplasma sp. Next base: position 6,693 of record NZ_JAVYSZ010000023.1, on the reverse strand, counting down.
GGGTGCCGCTGCAAGTGCCTTTTCCATCATTTTTAGATCCCTATCCCTTATCATTTCCGGCAGATCCATGTTTGCCTTCACCCTTAAATTTAGATAATCCCTAATTTTATCCCCATCCATTTCTGAAATAACCTTAAAAACGGTGATGCAGAAATTTACATAATTTTCATCTGTGGCCTTTCTCATCTCAATAATCATGTCCCTCATAATTTTTTCAATCTCATTCTGGTTCATCTGCAAAAGTTCATTTATATATAATGCTGTTTCAGATTTTCGTGTTTTTTCATCCATTTCTGAAATTTCCAGTGTACTTTTCATCTGTATCTATTGATAATTTTGGCTTTTTTAAAATATTTTTTGGTATGAATAAAATAATTGGCGGGCCTGCCGGGATTTGAACCCGGATCCTCGGCTTCGAAGGCCGTAAGGATGTCCTAGTTACCCCACAGGCCCGTTCAGTGTATTATTTTATGGAATAAAAATAATGGGTTTGGCATAAATCATATTATATGTTCATTAAGCCATGAAGATATTAAATTCATGGTTTGGACTCCTTTTTATATAATCCTGTTTCGTTCCAGTATGTTTTATTGTTCCTGTGCCTTATTATATTTATGAAGCCGAAAATGAGACCTGATAGGGCAACAGTGGAAGTAAATATCAAATAATACCTTATTGACCCCTTAATAGCAGAATCTTTTACCATATCGTATATATTTATTATATGCCCGGAATGACCAAAAATAAACATAAATACAGGAAGCATGGATATTGATATAATCATGCCCATGTTTCTTAAAATAAATAATGAGTTATTTGCCTCTGTTCTGTATGAATAACCTCTTGCATCCGTTATCATGGTCGTGGATGGGGACCAAAACAGTGATCCACCAAGGCCGGCAAGAAAAAGGAGCTCGGGTATGTAGCTTAAATACAGTCCAATAAACATTATGCTAACACCCTCAAGCAGTATTCCCGCATTCATTATCACCTCACCATGCCCATAACGATCATAGAGATATCCCCCAAGTGGGCTTGATATTATTGATGCAAGTGGGTATGGAAATATAAGTATGCCTGCATCAAGGGATGATATTCCAAGGTATGATTCATAGTAGATGCTCATGGCGTAAAGCACAGAAAAAAATGCAAATGATTCAAGAAAGGATGCAATGGATATCAATGAAAACTGCCTGCTTTTTAATAGATTCCTTGATATAACGGGACGCCTGTACTGGGCATAAAAAAAGAATGGAAATATAATTGCTGATATTATTAGATAATATATATTTATAAATGAAATGCCAATGATAAGGGGTACCAAAAATACAAGCATGGCAATGGACGATGTAAAATTAATTTTTTCATTCAATTTTTTGCTTTTCTTTATGAATTTAAATGCAAAAAATATGGCCAGAATGCCAACAGGAACATTAATTAAAAAAATATATCTCCAGTTAAAAAGTACCAAAAACCCTCCCAGCAGGGGCCCCATAAGTGTACCAACTGACCAGGATATTGAATTTATACCAACTGCCCGTCCACGTTCCTCTTGCGGAAATGCATTTAAAATTATGGGTATATCTGTTGCCGTCATAATCCCGGCACCGATGCCCTCGAAAAATCTGGAAATGATCATAAAGTTTATTCCAGGGGATAATGCGACAAAAAGTGACGATGCTGTAAATAATGAGAATCCGGTTATGTAGAATTCACGATTGCCAAATTTTTTAATTATTTCTATGGCCGGTGCAAGCATAACTGTTGATGAGATGATATATATTACTATTACGAGTGTGAGATTTGACACATTTGTTTGAAAGTTTTCTCCTATTTCAGGCAGTGCAAGATAAACAATGGTAGAATCCACGGCCGCCATGAGTGTGCTTAGGGTGGTCACAAGGAGAACATAGTACCTATTCATCTCATGCTAATGTTATATTAATATAAATAAATAACAAATAAAAATTAATGTATATTTTTGTTAACCCTCTTAATATTGAAGTATGAGGCTATTATAAGATATATTATGACCGGCACAAGAATTATAAACATGTTCCTAAAGCCTATCAGATTGTTTATAAAACCCCCCACAGATGGGGTGATTATACCTATAAGCATCATTACTGAAAAGAAATAGCTATTTGCCACATTTCTGCTCGACATATCAAATGTTCTGCTTATTGATACTATGGATAATGGATATGTTACACCGTGGGGTATTCCAAGCATTAGATATGCTATTATATATATGATTGCAAATTTACTGAAGAATATTGCTATTATTCCTGTGAGTGTGACCAGCATTGCAATGGCTATGTAATGCCAAAGGTTTTCAGGAGTTTTTATTGAATAAAAAAGCCTTGATGAGAAAGAAATAATAAAAAATCCGGTAAATAGTAATGTTACCTGCGAGTAGGAAAATCCTAAAACGGATTTTGCATATATTCCACCAAAGGTAATAAGAAGTGCGAATACAATATTGTATGCTAAAATTGCATAAACCGCAACCTTAAACCCTGGCTCGCCAAACACATTTATTTTTTTATGGTTCTTCTCGATATTTTCATCCGGAAATTTAATAAAAAAGGAAAAAACCGAGGCCACAATGCCGAATGGAACAAAATACAGGAATATGTACCTTAGGGGTTCAAAATTTAATATGTATGATTCATAGGCAGGACCTGCTATAAGGCTCACACTTAGTGCGAGTGTGTAAATTCCCAGAATTCTTTCCCTAACCTTCTTATCACCAGATGAACCGGCGAATGTGATTATATTTGGCATTATTGCACCAAGGGCAAATCCTGCAACAAATATAAATATCCATACAGATATATTATTGGAAAATTCCATTACAGCCAGAATTATTGTAAATGTAATATTTGATGCAATGAAAAGTACCCTCCTGGGGAAAGCACTTAAATGTGTGTTAATTATTGCGGTGGTAATAAATGTTGCCAGTGCCATTACCGATTCTGTTAGGCCAACCTCAAGCTGATTAAAATACAGGTCATATTTTGCAAATAATGATATCGTGGTCATCATCATATTATTTGAGGCCCTTACGGCAAGTGTAAGCAAAACAATTATAAATATTGAATAAATTAAATAGGCCTGAGATGAATATTTTAATTTATTTTCCATTTTAATATCATCATATACAATAAGTCAATTATCTATAAATAATTTATCTGTTAAATGAATACATAAATATGAGAAATGAGCTAATATTAAAGGGAACCATAAATCTCCTAATTTTAACCCAGATATCAAAAAAACCAATGTATGGATATGCAATAGAAAAGGAGATAAATTCAATGATAAACACACCACTTCCAACGGGAACAATATATACACTTCTGCATAATTTAGAAAATAGAAATTTTATTAAATTTACAGTTAAAAAAAATAATAATGGACGTATATCAAAAATTTATGAGATAACACCCGATGGGAAAAAGTTTTTAAAATTCCATCTTGAACCATTAAATACGGTATCCATGATTATAAAATATCTGATAAGTGAGATACCCAAAATCACATAAATATTAAAAAATTTATAAAAATTAGAATAATATTTTTTCAATATTATTTTTTATTTTTTCCAGTCTGAGCTTTTCATCCGATGTCAGCCTATCCCTGTTATCAGCAAGGTACTGTATATTATTTTCAATTTTGTCCAAAACCACTGAGTTTTCATTGCCCTTTAAGCTAAATTCAACCTGTTTTTTCCATGGAAACCAGGAATTATTTAAAAATTCCCTTCCGGAATCTGTAATATAATAATATTTCTTTCCGTCTCTTTCTTCCATTTCAAGATATTTAAGGTCATAAAGATTTTTAAGCATTGGGTATATTATTCCGGGAGATGGCACCCATCTTCCATCGGTTATTTTTGCTATTTTTTCTGTTATTTCTGATCCTGTAACCTTACTTTCTGATGCTATTGTTAATATCCAGTATTTAAGTCCAAATCCTCTTCTGCTCTCCATGCCGTGCATGTGGCCACATCCATTATTCATCCCGTGCATATTTTCATTATTTCCCATTCCGTGTCTGTATCTATTATACATTTTTACCCTCCAGATATCTTTTAGTGATATCTAATATAGATATCTATAACAGATATATAAAGTTATGCATTAATTACATAAAGGCAAATGGGGTCTTAAAAAATTTATAAAAATCTGAATTAAATACGATTTTAAGCATACATCAAATGAGTGCCAGTGGCTTATAATTATAACTGGAAAAATTATGCGGTTATTATTTTATTATAATATTATTAATTAATTGTTTTATTTTATACATTAACTTGACCCGGATTTTGGCATTTTAACCACCCAGAGTGCCATGGTAAATGCAAACATGAATCCAAGTATTATTGCTATTATATCAAAAAATAGGGCATTTTTTAAATAGTATTTAAAATTTAAAAGTACATATGTAACGTATACAACGGTGATTACACCAATGCCAATATTTAAACCGATTATTTTTTTTACATTATTTACTGACATTATACAGTGATTTCATTATGATTAATATTTTTTATTTAAATTTTAATCATTTTTTTAATAAATCCTCAGCAGATTTCTTTAATATCATTGCCCCATATTTTAAAGACCTTTCATCCACATTAAAAGTGGGACTATGGTTTGGGGAATATATGCCCTTTTCCCTATTTCCTCCACCAAGGAAATAGTATGCACCCGGAACCTTCTGAAGGTAATATGCAAAATCCTCCCCTCCCATATCTGGTTTTGGATGAACAATATTTTCCTGACCAAGAACCTCTGCTGCATTTTTTTCTATTATTCTGGAAACCTCCTCGTTGTTGATAAGCACCGGATAACCTTTTATATAGTCATACTCATAGTCTATCCTGTATGTTAGCTTTAACCCCTCCAGTATTTCTTTTATTCTCCTTTCTATCTTTGCCTGTGTATCGTTATTAAATGTCCTGACAGTGCCTGTAAGCTCTGCATGGGATGCTATAACATTAAACCTGAATCCTGCATTTATGGTTCCAATGGTAATTACTGCAGCCTCCTGCGGGTCTATTTCTCTGGAAACAATATTATGGATCATTTCAATGAGATGCCCTGATATATAAATTACATCTATTGCATCCTGTGGTGCTGAGCCATGGCCACCCTTTCCTGTTAATTTTATAACAAACCGGTCTGCATTGGCCATCATTTCATGGTAGTATATATATGCCTTTCCCATGTCCTTGTTTCCCCATATGTGCTGGCCTATTATGTAATCAACGCCATCAAGGGCACCATTTTTTATCATTTCAACAGCTCCGCCGGGGGGGTTCTCCTCAGCTGGCTGAAATATAAGCCTTATGGTCCCCGGTATATTATTTTGTTCTGTGAACATTTTTGCCACGCCAAGAAGCATGGCCATATGTGTGTCATGCCCGCATGCATGCATTACACCGGGATTTTTTGATTTGTAATCAATGTTATTTTCCTCCTGTACAGGCAGTGCGTCCATGTCTGCCCTTATTGCCACAGTTTTACTTCCATTGCCCCTAATATCACAGATTATCCCGGTTTCTGTAATTCTTTTTGGTGATAATCCCATTTTTTTTAATTCTTCTTCTATTTTGTCTGCAGTTTTGTATTCCTTAAAGCTAAGCTCGGGATATTCATGAAAATACCTTCTCATGGATATTATATAATCCTCAACTTCCATAGGGGATTAATTTTAAAACATATATAAATATAATTAAAGAAAAATTATTTTATTATCTGTTTCTCTTTTTGATTTCAATAAATATGGCAAGAATTAATATCAAAAGGATTATTAAATCGAAGATTGTAATATTTGCAAATATTGATTCTGCCAGAATGTTAATGCCCAGAATTTTAAAAAATGATCCAAGCGCAGAGTTATAAACAGTTATTAATTTTTCATTTGGGCTTTTAATAAGGTATTCCTGTGAATGAAGATTAAATGATTTGTTATCCATATTATATGATATATTGGCATAGGGAATTACAAATTCTCCAGGCCCATTTAATTTAATCTTATATGTAAAATTATAGTATTCACCAGGTTTTAGTGTAATATTATGTATATCAGAATTTCCAGAAATTAATGATAATGATCCGGTTTTTTCATAATTTTCAATAAAGTAATCCTCGGATATATTAAGATAATATAATGTCGAGTTATCCCGGTTTTGAACCTCATTAATTACTGTGGCCACATGATTATTCTCACTGATTTTAACGTTAAAATACAGGTATGCAGGAAAGGTATAATTGAAGGAAATATTACTCTGGTCAGGATTAAAATTTTGCGTATTATAATATGTTGTATTTGTACTTTCATTGAGAATAGAAACAAAATTTTTATTATTTGAATAAAAAATTGAGTTTATTGATGTTTTACTATTACTGGAATCTGGATAAATTACACCAATGGCAGATACAGTCCCATTAAAATTAATTGTGGAATTATAACCAATGATATCTGACATATTTATTTTATGATATTTACCGGAGGAATGGAATACACTGGGATTTTCAAATAGTCCGGCCAAAAACCTTTCATTATCACTGGTTTTATTACCACCCAAAAGTAGGGAATAATTGCCATAACCATATATCAAGGCTGATGACCTGAAATTTTCTGAATCATATTTTTTTATTATATTATACATTGATAAATTAG
>NZ_JAVYSZ010000022.1:0-12194 GCF_038728925.1 Acidiplasma sp. | reverse complement strand
AATGCCCTTTCAATCCATTCACGGTCAGGAATTTCTCCATTGACATCAAGGTCGTATATGGCTGCAGCGGGAACAATTGGAATGTAATTATCATCAAGCCTGGAACCAGCATTAATGTTCCTTAAATAACGGTATACCTCAGATATAAGTGCAAGGCCAAATACGCTTCTGCCTGTCATTAATATCCCATCAATGGAGTAGTCCGGCCTGTGGTTTGAGTTAAGCAGCGAGATTTCATGGCTTGCCGGGGAACCACCTGATTGAAAAATTCCTGATGTGTTTGGCCTGTCGCACAGAAGCATTGTCATTCCGGAATTCCTGTTAATGTCAGTGTAACCGCATATGCTAAATCCATCTATGCCCATTTCCATAATTTTAGTCTGCAATTCTATCAGGTGCCCCATGCCTAAATGTTTCTGCGGAGAGCAGCATGCCTGAAACCATGATTAATTCAGCAAGGAATAGCCAGAGTGTCCATGCAGCAAATAAACTGTGCATAAAGGTTGAAAAGAAGAGTACTATGCTTATTGCAAATCCACCAAAGACGGCACCACCATTGTAGGCAAATCCCACCCCTGTGGTCCTGAACTGCTTGCCAAAGGACTCTGCCAGAAATGCGGGAAGCGTTGAGAATATCATTGCCTCAAAGAAGGCCTGTACACTGAATGCTATTAAATCATTTATTGCACCGCCCCTAAACGCAAGGAATGCAATTGGGTATGTTAAAATGATGAAAATTAATGAATATACAAGTATGCTTTTTTTCCTTCCAACTATTAAGAGCGCTGTAATCCCGCCAATCCAAACACCAAATAATGATACAAGATTAATCAGTGCATTATATGTTCCAACCTTTGTATTGCTCATTGCAGGATTAAGTATTGATAAAAGGGCCGGATAAAATGAAAATGTAACGGTATTTATGAATAATAGACCGGAGGTAAAAATTAGTGCGAATATTAGTGGTTTACCACCCTTTTTGAAAAGTCCAACAACCGGCTCCCTTAAAACCTCCTTATTTTTTTTCATATCATCAAAAACAGTTGTTTCAGATGTTATATACCTTATTATTAGGGTTAGCATCCCAGGGATAATTGTTGTATAAAATAAAACCCTCCAGCCTATTATTGCAAATTCTGTTTTGCCATAATATGATGAAAGCGCTGCAAAAACAAAGGAAACTATAAAAAATCCAGTTCCATAACCACTCTGAACAAAAGCTCCTATTGGTGCCCTTTTTGCTGCAGGTATGTCCTCCATTGAAAGCGTGGTGCCACCACCGTATTCCGCCCCTGCAAATGTCCCCTCTATAAACAGAATAATATAAAGCAAAACGGGTGCAAGTATGCCTATTGATTTATAAGATGGCAGGAGTCCCTTTGATGCAGCAAAAACTGAAAAACCGACTATTGTTATTGTTAACATGTTTTTTCTTCCTATTCTATCCCCCAAAAAATTTCCAAGTGCCACAGAACCCACAGGCCTTGCTATTTCCTCAACGGCAAGCCCGCCAAATGTGGCAATAAGCCCGTATATGCCAATGGTGCTTGGGAAAAACACAGTTGAAACTGTAACCGCAACAAGTGCATATGCAATTGTTGTATAGCCATCCATTAACCATCCTGAATATGCCGAAATTACCTGAAACCATCTCTGTTTATTTAAACCATAAACTGCCATGTTAATCATACACACGATGTGTATATAAATTTATTTTTTGCAACGAAATATAACATCATATTAAAAATTTATGCATTTTAATTTTATTTTTTTATGTAATTTCAAATCATATGAAGTGATTATTTTAAATAATAGAAAAATTCAGCTATTTTTAACACTTATTTATAGCATAAATTTAGATTAAACCAAAAATAATGGGCTGGCGACCTAATTGTAAATCATAATTAAAACTTGTAAAATTACATAAATAATTTTTTGTATTAATTTGAATTATTGTTTTTATGATAAAAATAAAATGGTTAAGTCATGCATGCTGGCTTATAGATTTTGGAGATCTTAGAATAATAATAGACCCGTTTTTAACAGGGAATCCAAAGGCACCTGTGCGCGCTGATGAAATTAAGGACGTAAAATATGTGCTTGTTACGCATAATCATTTCGACCATATAAATGATGCCTTCAAAATTGCAAGGAACAACAATGCAAAGGTTATAGGAATATACGAACTAACAATGTATCCTGATAGGGATGGATTCCCTGATGAAAATATTATTGGAATGAATAAGGGGTCCTTAAGTGACCTTGGGGACATATCCATTGGCATGGTAAATGCCGTGCACAGTGGAAATGAATCCGGATTTATAATTAGAAAGAATGGTGTGACAATATATCATGCAGGGGATACTGCCTTTTTTGGTGATATGAGGTACATAAGGGAATTTTACCATCCTGATATTGCAATGCTTCCAATAGGTGGATTCTACACCATGGGACCGATGGAGGCGGCAAGGGCTGCAGAACTCATTGGTGCAAAAATTACATTCCCAATGCATTACGGTACATTTCCTGCAATAGATGCTGACCCAAAAAAATTCAAGGAACTTTCTGATAAATACACAAAGGTTGTTATACTTAACCCCGGTGATGAATATACATTATAATAATTTTAGGCGTTTAGCTGTGTTATTTTTATATTTTTAATATTTACATCCTGATTTTTAAGGTATGCAATATAAATAACATTGCTGTAAAAATTTTTAACATTTATTGAAAATGTTATATAATCCCGGTTTAAATCATTATTTACTGTTTTGTTTAAAACAACGCATTTCCCGGAGTTAAATTTTATTATAAATGTCGTGTTTTTCTCCACTGTGCTGTTTAATGTAAATGTAATGCTATAATTCCCCGGAAGAAGATATGTTTTATTTGAATCATAGATGTTTAATGCATTATCATCAAGCTTACCAAAATATGATGTATTTTTATTTATAAAAGGCCCCTCCGAGATGCCATTAACTGTCTGAAAATAATTATAACTGTAATTATTGTTTGATGGAACATATAATTCCGGACTTCCAGTATAATTTAATTTCAAAACCATAATGTCGTAACCCTCTGCCAGTATCCCATATAAGCCACTTGATATGTATTCCTGTGCCAGTTCAGCAAGGCTTATATTCTGTGAATTTTTTACATATGTCTGTGAATCCGAGAAATCTGCTATAAGGTATTTATAGTATGGAACCTTTTCGGAAATTGTTGCATCAGGGAACGCGGTTGCATTGTAATTTTTGTAAAATTCAGGGAAGATATTATTTCCTGTTATTAATGATGAATTATTATTAATTATGCCCTTTATTTCATGCATAAAATTTATTTTGGCCACATTGATGTTTTTATTATTTCCACTGAAATAACCAATGTTTGCGGGCTCCATGGATGCTGGTGACAGCGGGCTCAGTATGGCAAATCCAATTATGCTAAATAATACTATTACCAGCATTGAATTCTTAAAATATTTTTTAATTTTTTTAAAGTTTGGGGAAATATCAATTTTTTCTAATATTACATATATTCCAAAAATACCGGCAATAAAAACAAATGGTATAAACATCATTGAATACTGAAAGCCTATGAAATAATATGGTATATATGTTGAAAGCATTGCATATGCAAAATATGGAAGTGCGGGTAGCAGCCCTGCTGGATATTCTATAAAAAGAAAATCAACAGCCAGGAATCCCAGTATAAGAAACAGTATTTTTATATCATAATTCGCAACAAGAACTGATATTATTTTTTCTGGATTATAAAACAGCACTGTTAAAAATCCGGTTAGGCTCCTTGAAACGCTGCCTGAACCGCCTATAATAAGGTATGTTGCCTCAGGTATATGCCCAATATAGGATTTCAGGAATCCGGCTAGTATATAATAGGAAAATAGTACTGCAAATGATATGCCAAAATACATGCCATTGCTAAGTTTCCTGGGCCTGGTAACTATTCCCCTTTTATTTAAAATAATTTCCATAAGTATAATCATCATTGCTATGAAAATAAAATTTGAATGCAGGGATATTATCAGGGCGAGAAATATGTAATATAGTATTCTTTTGGCCTTTAAAAGGTAATAAAGTGCCATAAAATAGAAGAATGGAATAAATACCATAAGATGAAAATCAAAGTATACAGGGCTCTCTGTAAGCGGAGACAATATAAATGCAACGGGCATTATAAATGAAATAAATTTAAGTGTGCTGCGCTTTATTCTTTTATTCTTTGAACCATTCTCAAGCCGGCTTAAAATTTCATCTGTTATATAATAAAGGGGAATAATTGAAAAGCTGAGAAATATTGATTGAATTATTAAAAGTGTGTATTCTGATGGAAAAAAATAAAATGGTATTTCTATTAGGAATATAAATGGTGAAAAATGCTCCGCAAGGTAACTTGAGCCCAGAAGTGATGTATAAAAGAATTTACCCTTAAGAACAGAATAAAATACCTGTGAGTAAAGACCAAGGTCCCATGCATAGGCCTGAAAATTATAGGCTTTTAAAATTGAATAATATGAAAATAATATTGTAAATATTGATGCGACAGCGTATAAAATTATTACCGGTTTCCTTAATATGAAGTTTATACCGCCGCCAATTTTATTATTCATTGAATCATATAATTAAACTACTTATAATTATTTTGTCATTATTTTAATTTCTTAATAACAATATTTTTATTCATATGGTTTATATGCTTAAATGAAAGGCCAGAGATGGATAATTGATATACTGACATTTTTGCTTTTTGGTTTTCTGCTTTTTGAGCTGATTAAAACTGCAGTTTTAATGCCGACAATAAGAAAGGAATTAAATTTAAGCCTTGAACAGGAGGCACTCCTGCTCGGTATATTCTCAGGCGGGCCTGGGATAATCATGGGATTATTTGGTGGGATCATAGTTGATAAGATCGGTGCCAGATACGGCGGATTATTTCCATTGATTGCATTCACTGTTGTAACCATTGGTGTTGGCCTTTCCAGGAATTTTTCCCAGCTTGCAGCTGCAATTATAATATTCGGAATCTTTGAATCATTCACCAACACTGTTGTTTATAAATTAACAGGAAACTGGTTTGGAAAACACGAGAGGGGGCTTGGGGCTGGAATCACAAATTCAGCATCACCATTTTTCACATTTTTAGCCCCTGCAGTGGCCATACCACTCCTTTTATTTTTCCACGGAAATTTCCATGATGTTTTTCTGCTTTTTGCGGTATTTTCAATTCCCCTTTTAATAGTATGGGTCTTATTTGTTTATGACAGGCCAGAGGAATCAAGATTTATAACAATGGATGAATTAAAAATAATATATTCTGATGAATTATCATCAGGAATTATAAAGGAAGGGGAACTTGAGGAAGCGTATAAATCCCATAAATCATTGGATAAAATAAACAAAAATATTAAAAGTTCAAATTCAGTTAAAATATCAGATGCATTTAAATATATATTTAGCAGCAGGGACAGTCTTGGATTAATAATAGGAATAGGCATAATGAATCTTGTCTGGGCAAGTTATTCCGAGGTGCTTCCTACATACTTTTCAGATTATCTGTTATACTCAAACAGCATTCTTGGGCTTTATACAACAATTACCTATTTTGCTGGCTTTCTTGGTGCCATAGTTTCCGGACTGTTAACACTAAAGTATCCAAAATTGCTAATTATGAAAATCGGTGTGGTTGTAAGCACCATTGCCACAGTTCCATTAATATTTGTTAATCCAGGTATATCACCGTATATATTACTGCCGGTAACTGCAATAGGATTTTTTTCAATACTGCTATATTTCCCGCCATTTTTCTCATACACAGCAGATTACTTTGGAAAGGCTGTTCTTGGTAGGGTTCTAGGGATTCAGTTCAGTTTCATAGCACTTGCACTGGCCTTTGGTCCCACAATTATGCTTGATATTGCTGCGGCCATAAACTGGAAAATTTCCTATTTATTTGATACCTTTATGGTCATAATCGCAATAGCCCTTACGTTCATGATAAGAAAAAACAAAAAACTTGAAAAGCTGGCAACAGAGATGGAAGCTTAAAATAAATTAATAGAACTATATTAATATTTTTATCTGGAAGCAAAGTTTTTGATATTTTTTTGTATTTTATTTTTTTAAAAAAATAGGTTTATTAAAAATTTTTTTATTTTTATTCACAGACTTTCTGGAAGTTAGTTAAAAAAATAAATTTGAAATTTCATAAAATACCATCTTATTTTATAGTATGATATTAAAGTTTTCTTTAAAAAATATATATGATAATCATATATATCCCCAATTATTATAATATATTAAGTAAGAATTTTATTATATATTCCAAAAAATGATGCAATTATTTATAAATATTTACAGTATAATCACAAAGTTTAAATAAACAATGAAGGTATATAATTATGGAAAGTACTGTAATTAGAATAGGAGGTGCTGCAGGTGACGGTGTTCAGTCTGCAGGTTTGATACTGGCAAAATCTTTATCCAGAAACGGTCTATATATCTCAACATATAACTATTATCAGAGTTTAATCAGGGGTGGAGAAAGCTGGTACCAGGTAAGGGCATCAGAGAATGTTGTTAAAAATCAGGGTTCCGGCCTAGATATTTTAATAGCCCTAAATGAGGATGCACTTAACAGGCATACAAATCCGGGCATAAATGAGGGTGGCGCATCACCCCTTTCAGGAATAGCAATTTTTGATGGCGAGATGATAACAAATTATAAAAAATATCAAAACATTAAATACTGCCCCATACCTTTAAGGGATATAGCATTAAAATATGATAAAAACTCACTGCTGAAAAATACCGTGGCACTTGGAGCCACAATGGCTGCCCTTGGCCTGGGCTTTGATACATTTTCCGGCGTGATTCAGGAAGTTTTTGGTAAGAAGGGAAAAGTCGCAGAATTAAATGTTTCCGCCGCGAAGGATGGCTATGATTATTATCTAAAAACATATGGAATTTTTAAAAAACTGCATCCAGTCAACCGGAAGCTTTACATCGCATCCGGTGGTGAGGCAGTGGGTCTTGGAGCAGTTAATGCCGGAATGCAAATGTATTTTGCATATCCAATGACACCCGCATCATCCGCACTGCATTTCTTTGCAAACCATGCAAAAAAATATAATCTGTTTGTAAAGGTAACAGAGGATGAAATTTCGGCCATAAACGCAGCCATAGGTGCCAATTATGCAGGTGTCAGGGCCATGACAGGTACATCAGGCGGTGGCTTTGCACTTATGTCTGAGGCAGTTGGTTTGGCAGGAATGACCGAGGTGCCTCTTGTAATTTATGAGGCACAGAGGCCGGGGCCATCAACCGGGCTTCCAACAAAAACCGAGCAGGGGGATTTAAACCAGATTCTTGGTGCAGGCCAGGGGGATTTTCCAAGAATTGTGCTTGCACCTGGAAATGTTACAGAGGCATTTGACCTTGCAAAGGAGGCATTTAATCTTGCGGCAGAATACCAGCTCCCTGTTTTTATCATGTCGGATCTTTACCTTGCCGAGCATGTTGAAACATTAAATAACATAGATTTAACATATAAAATGGAACACGGATTAATAGCGCAGGATAATGACCCTAATTTCAAGAGATATGAATTTACAGAATCTGGAATTTCAAAAAGGGCAATACCAGGTCAGAAGGGATTAATGCACAATGAGGATTCAGATGAACATGATGAATACGGAAATGTTGTAAGTGATGAGATCACTGACCCAAAAATAAGGTCATTAAGCATGGAGAAGAGAATGAGAAAGCTTGAAACATATAAAAAGAATATGCCACCAACAAATGCATATAGGGCGGATGGCGCAGAAAACCTAATTATCCAGTGGGGATCAACAAAGGGTGTTGTTGAGGAAATAGTTGATGATTTAATTGATGAGGGATTTAGCATTGGAGCCCTTGAAATAAATCATGTATACCCACTTAATCCAGATATAGCAGGGCACCTTAAAAACAGAAATAGGATAATTGTTGTGGAAAATAACTTCTCCGGCCAGCTAAACAGGTTAATAAAATCAGAATTTTTGGTAAAAACTGAGTTCATAGGAAAATATGACGGTGAGGCATTTTACCCGGATGAATTAAAGGCAAGGGTAAGGCAGATGCTAAACATTCAGTATGAAAATGTAAAAATAGGGGGTGATAAATAAATGATAACAATGGATAATTACAAGGGCAAGGTAAGGCCGGACTGGTGCCCCGGGTGTGGTAATTTCTCACAGTTAAGGGCAATAACAGAGGCGCTTGTGCAGCTAAATATAAGCCCTGAAAATGTGGTGATTACCTCAGGAATTGGATGTTCAAGCAACATGCCTGAATTTATAAACACATATGGATATCATGGGCTTCATGGCAGGCTTGTGCCTGTTGCCGCAGGCATTAAATGGGCAAACCCGGATTTAAAGGTAATAGCCTATGGCGGCGATGGGGATGGATTTTTTGAGGGTACCCAGCATTTCTACCATTTTGCCAAAAGAAATGTTGATATAACATACATGGTCTCAGATAACCAGGTCTTTGGGCTTACCACAGGTCAGGCATCACCAACGACACCCATTGGCATAGTAACAAAGGATACACCTGATGGAAATATAGAACCACCATTTAATCCGCTCCATTATGCACTAACCGCAGGTGCATCATTCGTTGCCCGTGGTTTTTCTGGGGATATAAAGGGGCTTACAGAAATAACAAGGGAGGCGATTAAGCACAGGGGATTTTCCTTTATAGATGTGCTGAGCCCATGCACCACATATAATAAATTTAATGGGTATGAATTCTATAGAAAGGCTGTTTATAAACTTGAAAACAATGATAAAACTGATTTCTATCAGGCCTATAAGCTTGCCTCTGAGTGGGGAGATAATCATGCAATACCCACCGGCATATTCTATGAGGTTGATAAACCAACATATGAGGATGCAGATGAGGTTATATCAAAAATCTCACTGAAAAATACAGATCCATATAAATTAAGCGAGGAGGATCTTCAGGAATTTTATTAATTTTTTTTATATATAATTTAACCATTCCATAACAGGATCATACCTGCCATCTATGGATATTTCAGTTTTATCATCTTCACTGACAATTACAAATTTATAAAAATAAACATAGCCTTCTATTTCCTCCCCATACATTATGTGCTCAACCTGTTTTCCATCCGGAAAATGTTCAACAGCCTCAGGCATAAATGGAATAAAATGCAGTTCTAGAATATTGCCTTTTTCAATAATGTCAAATCCGGAATTTTCAGATACGTATTTTTTAAGCTTTTCAATCTCTATGGAGGGTTTATCAATATCCATAATTAAAAAAGCCCATATTATATATAAACTTAATTAATTATCTCTTAATATATAGGTATATGTAAATATTTTTATATATTAGGGATTAAAATATATCCATAAATTCATGCATCTTTCCTCCATGTTCAGATTATGATTTCTGTTAACCATGTTAACATATATCTTTGGAAGTTATCATACCAATGAATTAGGTATGCTTAGTATATTTAAATTTAATTCTTATGTGGTTCATTTTATAACGAATTTGAACCACATATAGTCCATATTTAATTTAAATGATCCATAAGCATATGCAAGAAATATTATTATATCAATTTCAAATATATATCTATATGGGGCAACCCGATAAAAGAATAAAGGTAATAAAAAGGCCTTCACCTCTGTTATGTGATTATAATATTGATGCAATAAATGCATAATTTAGTATTCCGGTGCAATATGTATAATGCCACAAAATAATACCATATGGATTATGATTTCCTGGAAAACCCTGAAATCATTATAAAATCATATCCTGGAAAGTTATATGGTGATTATATTGAAGTTAATATTAATATATATGAAAAATAATTTTAATATTATTAATTAAATATACAATAAATATTTGATTGGGTGATAATATAAAGGATCAAAAATTAATAAGTGTACCTGTTGCAACTGCAGTTGGCCTCGGTGCAATTATAGGCGCAGGCATATTTGTCTTAAGTGGAACAACAATAGCCTTGGCAGGTGCCAATGCATTAATTGCTTTTGCCCTTGTTGGTGTTCTTGCAATAATAATAGCCATGGAATTCGGTGAGCTCGGATCCATAATGCCGCATGCAAAGGGGGCCTCATTTTCATTTATTTTTGAGGCATTCGGCAGCGAGATGGGTTTTATAACCGGAATTCTCTTATATTTTAGTTTCTCCACAGCAATTGCGGCAATAGCCCTGGGCTTTGGTTCATATCTTGGAATCCTAACAGGCCTTCATTCTGGTTATTACCCCATTATTTTTGCAATTATTTTAATATTTGTATTATCAATTTTAAATATTATTGGAATTAAAAAGGCTGCAAGTGCAGATTTTTATCTTGTAATGATAAAGCTCGGAATACTGACAATTTTTGTTATTTCCGCAGTTGTGCTTGCATATTCAACAAAAACATTAAATGTATCAAATTTTACAGTTCCACCCTCCAAGGATAATGTTTATGCGATATTCTCTGCAAGCATAGCTGTATTTTTTGCATATTCTGGATTTCAGTCAATATCTACATTAACATCAGATGTTAACGGCGGTGCAAACAAGGCAGCAAAGGCAATAGTATTATCAGTTGTAATAAGCATGATATTCTATATATTAGTCGTTGTTGCATTAATATTAATGGTTCCGGCCTCAAAGTATACTGTATCTGCGGATCCATTAGCATTTGCATTAAGTTATGTACATGCACCGTATTATCTTTACTTTATTGTAACAATAGGTGCCTTAATAGCAACAACTTCGGCAACGCTTGCAATGATAATGACATCATCCAGAGTGCTTTACCAGATTGGTGAAAATAAGCTCCTTCCAAAATTCTTCAGAAAATTTAATTCAAAAAAAGATGTGTCTGTCAATGGTGTTATAATTTCCTCAGTAATAGGAATTGTAATGCTTTTCTCCGGCAATGTGTATATAATAGCAGCAATAAGCAATTTTGGGCTTTTACTATCATATCTTGTATCAAGCTTTGCAGTAATACATTTTAGAAGAATAAAAAAATCTGGAACGTTTAAAACACCTTTATATCCATATACAGTTATAGTTGCCATAATATTATTAGTTCTTTTCATATACGGAATGCCAAAGGAAGCCCTTGATATAGGTGTGATTATAATCCTAATATTATTTATGCTATATTATTTCTTTATAGAATTTAAACGTGATAGGGTAATAAGGGAGGAATTATTCAAATAATAATTAATTCATATTAAATTCTAAACTTTCAGGGTCAGGATTTCTGCCAAATATGTTAAAGCACCCTTAGAATTTATCACTTCTTGGATGCTTAAACTTTCTGGATATAACCCACTGATTTTTATTTGCTAGATACTTGAACATTTAAATATTTTCCTGTTTATTTTTTTAACGAGCACTTTTTCATTTGGGAGTTTATGATCCTCATAAATAATTACATTTATATTACTTCATTTCCCTTTATGTTATATATGCTTTATGGGCATGTTAAATGGACTTCCTGTTTTAGATTGCCATGCGGGAAAAATTAAAAGGAATTGATATGGAATTAAAATTTTAATCCAATAATGGTCAAAACGACCTTTATCATAACAAATGTGATTATCACTATTATTATGCCCTTTACTGTACTGCTTTTAAATTTATTCATCAGGAAAGATCCGGTAAAGCCACCCAATATGCCCCCAACAAGGACGATTATCCATAGCAAGTAGTTAACGCCATGAAGCAACGATAAATATGATAAGAATCCGCTGGCAGAACTAAAAAGTGCTATATATCCTGCAGTTCCAGATATTTTCTTGAAATCAGTTTCTATAAATGTTAACACAGGAAGTATAATCATGCCGCCGCCTACACCAAGAAGACCTCCAAGGAATCCTGCAAGTGCGCCAACAGATATTCCAAGGTAAAGCCCTTTCACGCCCTTAAATTTTGATTCCTCATTAACTGCTTTTTTCATTTTTATAAGATTATAAAGCGTATATGCAAGAAATGCAACAAATATCCATAATAATATATGCTTTGGTGTATGTATTCCTATGTATGCCCCCACGGGCGCCATTATAACCGCAGGTATTAAAAACATTGTTCCAAGCTTCCAGTTTATCCTTTTTTTTCTGCCGTTATTT
>NZ_JAVYSZ010000021.1:0-13252 GCF_038728925.1 Acidiplasma sp. | reverse complement strand
AAATGAATTATTAAAGGCGCTGGACAACATATATGGTAAAAAGGGCATGTCCAGCAGGGATGTGGAGGATCTATGTGATTTTATATTATCATTTTTCGGTTATGACGATTATGTACTGGATAATGTGCTATCACCATCAGAACGTGATGTTTTTTATAATCTAGAGGAAAGCGGTATACTTTCAACACACAGGGAGGAAATATCCATAATAAAGGGAAAAACATGGAGGATAAATCAGTGGTATATAGACTCGGAAAAAATAAAAAAAATAGCAAATGAAAGGGACGATAATAAAAAGGAAGAAAATATATATGATTCAATTTTCAAGAACATGCAGCAATAGGGCATATTTAATCTGTGGAATGTCATCTCTTATTCAGGCAAATTAATTAAAATATTCAATTTTTGACATACTGGTATGTGCAAGGGTATCAGATGGCAGAATTTATTTATTTTATACCCCAATGAATTTACTATACAATTATATATTTTATTATAATAATAATTTATGAAGGCTGTTATAATTACAATAGGCAATGAAATTTTGAAGGGGAGGACAGTTAATACAAATTTTTCATTTATAGGCAAGCTGCTTACATTTTCTGGATATAATGTATCACTCGGCATTATAGTTCCAGACAATCTCGATGCAATAGCAGCTGCATTCAGAAATGCTGCCGCCTATGGTGATCTTATTATATCATCCGGAGGTCTTGGACCAACCTATGACGATATGACATTAACTGGTTTTGCAAGGGCATTTAATCTTAATTTAAAGCTTAATGAAACTGCATTTAACATGATAAAAAATAAATTTGATAAGATAACCCCTGAAAGAGAGAAAATGGCAATAATTCCTGAGGGGTCAATACCACTTAAAAATGATGCTGGCACGGCCCCCGGGGTGTACATGGAAATTGATAATAAAAAGTACATTATCCTTCCAGGGGTTCCCAGGGAGGTTGAATCAATAATGAACAACTTTATTGAGAAAATAAGAATAAAAAATTATGTTTATCTTGATGAATCCTTTACCGTAAATGGAATTATGGAAAGCTCCCTGGCACCATATATAAAAAATTTGATGAAAGATTATGGTGATATGGTTTATATAAAGACACACCCAAAGGGCAATGAGATTAAATCGCCGGTTCTTGAAATTGAGGTATCCGCATCAGGCAATGATAAAAATATGGTTCAGGAAACAATAAAAAATGTAATAAACATGATAAAAAGGGATATAGATATTTTACAGGATAAACATTAATAAAATAATATTATTATCATATAATGAATAAGGACGATGCCAGAAAATTAATTGCCATAGTGGCAGCCAAAAAACTGGAGGGGTACACAAAAAACGATTTTTTAACATCATTATCATTTAAAAGGGCTTTAATACCTCCGGATTTAATAGACAGGTTTATAGAGGGCTGTTTAAAAGATAAACTTCTTGTGGAAAAAAATGGAAAGTATATACCAAATTTTAACTCCGATGGTGTAATAGTTCCACTGGATTTTACCGTTGACCCTGACAGGCTTTTCATGGATTCCGGTGAAAGACCATTGATAGACAGGCTTCTTGATACGGCGGCTTCATCAGGCAGAATGACAAAAAAGGAGGCAATTGTGCGTGCAAAGGAACTCATCAAAAATATGAGGTACATAGATATTGAAACTGCAATTATTACAGTATTATCAGACAATAATATAGATGTAAGACAGTTTGTCCTTGAAAAGGAAAAGAACATCTTAAGAAATCAATAGTTCTGGTAACTCCCTTAGATCTGCATCGGCCTTTATGCCGGTATCTGAAAACTGTGTCCTGCCAGCCCTTATATTATTATCATTCAGTATTCTTATGGCGTCCTCCATTTTTATTGAATTAATCTTTTTTGCCCTAAATATATCAGGAAGATTTAAGAACATTAATGATAAATCATCATTTTTCATTCTGTCCAGAATTTTAAGGTACTCTGGCTCAGGGCTGTCAATTCTTATAAGGCTGTTAAAATCAATACCGTGAAGGTGGCCAAGCCACAATGGCCCCTCATCCATATCCATGTATATATCTGATATTGATTTATTTTTATTTATTTTACCTATATATGCCAGTGCCTCATCTGCCTTATTTGCTGATGAGTATATTTTAAAAATTATTCTATAATAATGAGAGTGCCATAATGAAATTAAGGGAAAGGCACCTTTATCCTGTGCTGCCGCAGCCCTGACAAAACTGGCTATGAGAAGCCTGATTCCGGACTCGTGCCTGTATGCATCATTGTTTATATATGCATTATATCTCCTTAAGGTTTTTTGTGGCATTGATCCTGTTAGGGCTGTTAAATCAGTTGCTGTAATACCTATATATCCCCTGTTTTTTACTGCCATGATTGCATCGCCAATATATGGTATTACAGACCCATATGGATCAATATCTATGTAATCAAAAAGGTATTTATTTATAACACATCTAAAGTCCGCATTAATTACCTCTGGGTCTTCACCATTTAATAGGGCATTCTGATTAATAATGTCAAAGGATTCACGGTTTAATTCAGTTATCACTGTTTTAATCCCAGCCTCCTTTAGAAAACGGATCCCACGGACCCCGGTTCCGCCAAATGCATCCAGGGCCAGGCGTGGCTTAAATGTTTTAAGAAATGATAATGTAATATCCCTGTTTAATTTCTGTGATGCATTATAAAACCCGGACTGTGCTGTGCCCGGGCCCTTAAGATTATAATTTAATGGAACCCTTAATTGTACTGCACCCTCATGTATTAATTTAAATTGATTCTTCCTCTCCATTAAGCACCTTAACTATTTTAAATGGAAGTATATTTTTATTTATTGGTGTTATATCAAAGACCCTGACGCTCTCATATGCCCTGAACTCCTGTAACACGGGATTTCTTGATTTTTTATGAAGCGTTATGATAATTTCTTTTTCCGATTTCATTACCTTTTCTATTTCATTTTTTATATTTTTAGTAGCATTTTCTATCTTTCCAAGTTCATCAATAACTATTATATCTGCCTCCTCAAGGGCCTTTTCAAGAGATGGTATCAGGAGCTCCTCAAGGGCCTTTGTATCAACACCCAGCTTGTCAACCTTTACCCTTGATACAAGGTCATACCTTGCAAATTCTATTTTTTTCTTTGTAAGTATATCAGTAATAAAATAACTGTATAATTTACCATGCTCAGATTTTTCAGACATCAGGGTGCCCTCAATAACCTTGCCATCATTCTGAAGCATTTCCATAACCTTTGCCAGCGCCTCACTTTTTATGGAGCCAACCGGCCCTGTTATACCAACCTTTATTCCCATATTTATTCCTCCAGATACATTAGCGGATAATTTAAATCCCTTAAATATTTCATTTTTGCCCTTGCAGTGCTGCCGTTATAATTTATAGTCAAATCGACCTCAAGCATGGTACCGTTTAAAGATTTATAATTGAATTTAGTATCATTTTCTGCATTTAGATTTATTTTTACTTTTACATTTTCCACAAAGGGCTGTAACATTGTAGCGCTTTCTATTGCCTTCTGGATATATTCAATGTTTGATTCATTTACCGGAATACCTGTATACTGATGATATATGGCGCCAAGTTTTATCCCGGCCTCAAATATGGCTCTTTCCCGATCTGTGCACTTAAAATATTTTGATGCCGGGTCATTCATTGAATAGTAATTACATTAAATATAATAAATGTTATTTTTTATATATTAGTTACATGTTAAAATAAATAAGAGCATAATAAAATATTTCATATAGTTAGGCATAACCATTAAATGAATCCATGGATAAGGATATTAAGACCTGTTAACGCTTTAATGGGATTTTTTTCAATATATATTATCGGATTTATAGCTGTAAATGTTATGTTTTATAAATTTTTGGTACCACTAACACTTGGGGCCATAAGTGTATTCCTCGTCACAGGCGCAGGGAATATTATAAATGATATAAGTGATCTCAACACAGATAAAATTAATCACCCTGACAGGCCATTGCCATCTGGAAAAATTACAAGGCAATCTGCCCTCACAGCATCGATTATAATTTTCATTATTGCAATAATTGTATCATCATTTATATCATATAGGATATCGCTTATAGTTTTTATTGCAGAAATGCTTCTGGTAAGTTATGAGTTTAAAACCAAAAAACTTGGACTGACAGGAAATTTTACCATAAGCCTCCTGATAGGCATGATTTTTTTATTTGGTGGTGTAATAACAGATTCATTACTAAAAATGACACTTCTTTTTTTGCTAGCATTTTTTTCAAATTTTTCAAGGGAAATTATGAAGGACATAGAGGATATAAAGGGAGATCAGGACAGAATGACATTCCCAAAAAAATATGGTATAGGGAATGCAAAAATATTATCCACCGTTTTTGTTGGAATAACAGTATCAATATCTGCTGTTCCATATCTTATTAAAATTCTTTCTGTGTACTATTTATATGCAGTTATTATAGATGACTTTATATTTATATACAGTGTGGTTATAATGAGAAAAAGTGTATCAGAGGGTCAAAAGGTGTCTAAAATAGCCATGATATTCGGCATGTTTTCATTTCTCCTGGGTGGTATTAATTGAGCGTTTATTCAGAAATACTTGAAAAATTAAAAAGCAAAAAGGTGCATATGACATTAATAGATCCCGCCTCACAAAATGTTGAAAAGGCAGCAAGTATTGCACAGAAGGCTGATAAGGCTGGAACAGATTTTTTTATGATAGGCGGGTCTACAAAGGTTTACCCAGCATTAATTGACAAAACAATTGAAGAAATTAAAAAGGTAACAGATAAAAAAATAATAATATTCCCTGGTTCCAGTGAGAGCATAAGCAAGAAGGCCGATGCCATTTATTATATGATGCTGATGAATTCCCAGAGCAATGAATTCTTAATTGGCCATCAGGTAAGGTCATCAATAATACTTAAAAAACTTGGTATTGAAACAATTTCAATGGGATATTTGATCTTTGACCCGGGCATGACTGTTGGGCGTGTTGGAAATGCCATGCTTATAAAAAGGGATGATGAAATGACAGCACTTTCCTATGCACTGGCCGCAGAGATGTTTGGATTTAAATTGCTTTACCTTGAATCGGGTTCTGGTTCACCAACACATGTTTCTGAAAATGTAATATCAAGGATTAAAAGGGAGGTTAAAATTCCGTTAATAGTTGGTGGTGGCATCAGGGATTATGAATCCGCCCATGATGTTTTATCTGCCGGTGCGGATATAATAGTTACAGGTACAGTTATAGAAAAATCTGTGGATGTATACCAGACATTAAAAGAAATTATTAATGCTTTCTGATTTACCGTTTATGGAAAAAATTGTAATTATTGGTGGAGGCATAGCGGGCGTGGCCGCGAAAACTTATAACAGGGATGCCATGCTTGTTGAAAAATCTGAATTAATGACTGTATTTCCAAGGTTAATTGATGTTGCCTCGGGCATGGATCAAAAATTTGCTGTAATAAAAAGAAATGCAGATGTATATGATGAGGTTATGGATATAGATTTTAAAAATAGGAAGGTGATTACAAAAAAAAGAAAAATTGGATACGATAAGTTAATAGTTGCTCTTGGAAAATCACAGAATTATTCATTTTTAAAGGGTAAACAGTACATATACCCAATGGCCCAGCTGAGTGATGCCATTAAATTGAGAGATTCAATTAAGAATGCAAAAAATCTTACAATAATAGGCGGCGGCTACTTGGGTGTCGAACTTGCAGGGTCGTTACATGGAGTGAATATAAAAATAATAGAGGCGGGAAAAAGATTATTGCAGGGCTTAAAGAATGAGTATCATGAAATAGCCTTAAAAAAACTTTCTGAACTCGGTGTTGATGTTCTTTTTAACACAAAGGTTATTGAGGTTAAAAAAGATTCCATAATTACCGATGCTGGTGATTTTAAATCTGATGTTTCTGTTTTTGCAGGAGGGCTCACTGGAAATTTACTGCTTAATGATCTTGACATAACAACCCTAAATTCAAAAATTGTTGTTGATAGTTATTTAAGATCTGTTGATTATGATGATGTTTATGCATGCGGTGATTCCATGGCCATTAAAAACACATTCACACCCATGTCTGCAATTATAGCAAGGTCATCAGGCATAAGGGCCATGGCAAATGCAATGGGTGAGGATTTGGAATATAAGCCGAATAATTTTGCAAACATTATAAGGGTTGGCAATTATTATTTCGGTGATTTTTTTAATTACCGTGTTAATGGCTTCATTGCAAGAATGATAAAGGAATCCGGCATTGCCATCAGCATTAATTATGCAAAAATGCTATAAAATATAATTAAAGTTTTTTAGTATTTTTTTATAAATGGGAAAATGCACTGAATATTTATTTAAAAACAGTTACGATTTATAACAAAAAATTTAATAAGTATGTTAACAATATATTAAGCATGAAGACAACCATATCACATATAAAGGCAGATATTGGAAGCTTACCAGGGCACACTGTTGTATATGAGCCGGTGGTTAATGCTGTTGATAAATACATAAAGGAAAATGGGGAATCTCTTATTTCTGATTACCATATATCACATATAGGTGATGACATACAGATAACCATGGTACATAAAATGGGTGCTGATAACCCTGAAATACATGAACTCGCATGGAACGCCTTCAAGGCCGGTACAGAGGTGGCAAAGGAGGCGGGCTTGTATGGTGCCGGTCAGGACTTGCTAAAGGATGCATTTTCAGGAAATATAAAGGGCATGGGGCCAGGAGTCGCAGAACTCGAAATTACACCAAGAAAGGCAGAGCCATTCATAGTTTACATGATGGATAAGACAGAGCCTGGAGCATTTAATTACCCAATATATAAAATGTTTGGGGATCCTTTTAACACCCCGGGTTTGGTAATAGACCCGAATATGCACATGGGATTCAAATTTGAGGTCTGGGATATATACAACGGAAAGAAGGTAATAATGTCCCTGCCTGAGGATACATATGATCTCCTTGCACTTATAGGTTCAAAGGGGAAATATGTAATTAAAAGGGTATTTACAAAGGAAACACACAGCAAGCTCCCGGACGAAAATGTTGCAGTTATAACCACTGATAAATTATCATTTATAGCCGGTGAATACGTGGGAAAGGATGACCCAGCGGGCATAGTGAGAATACAGTCCGGTCTTCCTGCATCAGGTGAGGCACTTGAACCATTTGCAAACTCATATCTTGTATCAGGCTGGATGCGTGGATCATTTAATGGACCCATAATGCCTGTTGGATTAAATAACTCAATGATGACCAGATTTGATGGTCCACCAAGGGTTGCTGCCATGGGCTTTGTGTTAAAGGATGGAAAGCTTCATGGGCCTGTAGATATGTTTAACGATGTTGCATTTGACTTTGCAAGAACAGAGGCCCTTCAGATGGCAAACTACATAAGGAAGATGGGCGTATTTGAGCCTCATAGGCTTCCTGATGAGGACATGGAATATACAGCACTTCCAAGAATACTTGAAAAACTTGCACCCAGATTTAAGAACATAGAGGATAAGGGTGCAAAGAGTGAAATGAAGCTTGAAAGATAAAAATAACTTTTTTAAATTTTTATAACAAAGTTAAAATATTCTTTTTTGATTAAGCCTTGTGATTTTATGCCTTTTCCAGAAGCAGTAGAGAGAAGATTAAATAAAAAGATATGCATGAGATGCTACGCAAGGAACTCAATAAGGGCCGAAAGATGCAGAAAATGCGGTTATACCGGTCTTAGAGTTAAATCAAAGGAGATAAAAAGTGCAAAGTGACGGTTTAAGGGCAGGAGTCCTCAGAATGGAGGGGACAAATAACGAGGAGGAAGCATATTTATCCCTCCAGCGTTCTGGCTTTATACCGGATTACATACATATTTTCGATTTAAATTCAGGTAGAAAAAATCTTCTGGATTATGATGTTTTATTAATACCGGGTGGATTCTCTGCCGGTGATTATATCAGGGCGGGTGCCATATTTGCCGCGAGGCTAAGGGCATATATAAGAGACCTCCAGAAATTTAATGATTTAAACAGGGTAATTCTTGGAATATGTAATGGATTTCAGGTTCTTAGTGAGCTTGGCATGCTTCCTGATACAGGAAATAAAATGGAAAGATCCATGGTTCTGGCAGTAAATGAATCCAACAGGTTTGAATGCAGGTATACATATTTTAATTACACATCCAGAAATAAAATATTTGAAAGTGCATTTAGGGACAGGATAATGCAGGTTCCTGTGGCACATCTTGAGGGACGCGTTTTATTCAAAAATGAAAATATACTTGATGAGGTTTTACAAAATGATCAGATATTATTTAAGTACACAAATCCTGATGGAACCGGATCAGGATATCCATGGAATCCCAATGGCTCGGTAATGGACATAGCCGGAATATCAAACGAAAATGGCAATGTAATAGGTCTGATGCCACATCCCGAACGTGTTTACTATAATTTTCAGATGATGCCTGACGGCCATGTGCATGAAAAAGGTACAGGTGAATATTTTTTTAAGGCCATATATAATTACACAAAAAAATTATTTGACTAGTTTTTTCTTTATTTCAGCGTGCCTGTTTATAATATCATTCAGTAGAATTCTTACATTTTTATGATATTCATCAAGGGTTGAATCATTTACAATCATGTAATCTGCAAGTGATATTACCTTGCCTATTCCCCATGACAGCTCCCTGCTATCCCTCTTTCGAAGGCCCTCCTGACTTTTAACATCATCCTCGCGGTCACGTTTAAGGATTCTTTCAAGCCTCTCTGATTCATTTGCAAATACAGCTATAACTATTATATTATCAAAATGCTTTTTAAAATATTCAAGCTCCTCACAATTTCTTAAACCATCAACTATTGTTATGTCCGGTTCCCTAATGTCCTCGGCTGTTCTTTTTGCCCATATATCCATACCAAAACGCTCACGCTCTGCTGATGCATACTTACCTATTGATGAATCATCCTGCTTAATATTATTTTTTAATGCATATTTTTTCACAGTATTGCCCATGTGGACATCCACAAAGCCCATGGATCTGGCAACCTTAACAAATTCATCCTTGCCGGCACCCGGCATGCCAGTAATAATTAACATTTTTCATCCAAAAATAAATCCCATGCCTTCCTTTGAATTGTTTTCGTCCTCCTTTATTTTCTCATAAATTTTTTCGGCCTTTTTCCCGCCAATTTCTTCAGATTTTCCATTGAGTATTGAATTTACCCTCTCAAAAATATCTGGAGAACCCTCAATCAAAAGTATATATGATGAATCATATCCAAATTCTGCGCCATCCTTGTACTGAACTGATTGCCTGCCAAGAACATCATCGTTAAGAACCTCGTCTATAATATTTCTGTTTTCCTTTGAGATTTCGAATACCTTAAACATGATTGTATATTGTCATATGTTTATTAAAAATTTTCATTATTTATTATTGTTCTCATTTAACCCGTCGAAATATGAGTCGAAGTTGGTTCTCAGTTTGGTCTGCTTAACTATTTTGGAACCCTGGAAGTTTATAAATGCCGGATCTTCCATAATGTATGATTTTATATTTTCTATTGACCCCATAACACGAATAAATTTGGTTCTACCATATCTCCCAAGGCTTCTGGTATTTGTTGAGAGAAGGCCAAGATCCTCAAGGTCAGTTAAAAGGTCTGATATTCTTCTCATTGTTAATGGTTGAAAACCAAGCTCGGTGCTAATGTTTTTGTAATTTTCATATATTTCACCGGTCACTGTAAGATCTGAGTCTGTTTCCTGTGTTAATGCTGCACTTAAAAGTACCATTTTTGAATGTATTGGCAGGGTTTTTATTGATTCCTTTAATATATTCATCTCAAATTTATCCCTGGCACGGTATACATCATCTGCTGTTACCAGATCCCTACCCTCCCTGAGTGCATTCTCTATGGCTATTCTTAACAAATCTATGGATTTTCTGGCGTCTCCATGTTCCTGTGCACCAAGTGCGGCACATAAATTAATGGCAGAATCATCTATAAATTCCCTTTTAATAATCCCGGATACCCTAAAATTGAGTATATCCCTTAGTTCAATTGCATTGTATGGCGGGAATATTATGCTCTCCTGATTAAGCCTGCTCTGGACCCGGGCATCAAGCCTGTTAACAAATGATGAGTCATTTGTAATTCCTATAATCGATGCGTTAACCTCAGATATAACCTTAAGTATAACATAAAGTGCATCACTGCCATTTTTCTGGATTAATTTATCTATTTCATCAAGTATTATTATTGTATATTTTCCTGATTTTTTTAATCTTCTAATTAATTCAAAATAAACGCGATCCAGTGGAAGTCCAAGAGAGGGCACCTGTGTTTCACCAATATTTATTGAGTTTATTATATTTATAAGTATGGAATACTGTGAATCATAGATTTCACAGTTTATATAAATTGAGTTTAAATTTCCTGAAACAGCCTCGGAGAGCATTGATGTAACATACAATGTTGAGGATGTTTTTCCTGATCCGGATTTTCCATATATAAGTATATTTGATGCAATTCCCCCGTTAATAATTGAGCTTAGTATTTTTGCAATTTCATTTATCTGCCTTTCCCTGTGTGGAAAGTTGTCGGGTATATATGAACTGCTTAATTTTTTAAGGTCGCCTATAACGTAATCGCTTGTTTTACTGTATTTAATAAAAGGGTTGTCCATAAATATCAGCTAATAAAATAGCTATGTATTGGATATACAAAAATATTTTTTAACTGGGTTAGTTACTGACTGTTTTA
The DNA here is from genome assembly GCF_038728925.1 of Acidiplasma sp. Lineage (NCBI taxonomy): Archaea > Methanobacteriati > Thermoplasmatota > Thermoplasmata > Thermoplasmatales > Ferroplasmaceae > Acidiplasma > Acidiplasma sp. Next base: position 2,426 of record NZ_JAVYSZ010000021.1, on the reverse strand, counting down.
TCTATTTATTTATTCTTAGATAAATGGTGCTGCTGGTGAACCTATATATTTTTTTAAAAATCCGACAAGATACATAGATCCGGTCACAAGTATATAGTCTGATGATTTAATGGCATGTTCATATGCCCTAACAGGGTCATCAATAACAGTGATGTTCTTAAACAGATTGCCTGATAATTCCTTAAGGTTTTGGGGTTGTATGGACCTTTCTGGTTCATCAGGCGTTGTAAATATAACACTGTCTGATAAACGGCTCATGACAGAAAGGTATGAGAAAACATCCTTGTCTGAGAGCATGCCTATAACAAGTAAAGGTTTTTTACCTATGATTTTTGTGTATGATTCAACAAGTGCATTTGCAGCTGGCGGGTTATGTGCGGAATCAAAAATAACCAGCGGATGGCTGTCAACAATCTCGAACCGGCCGGGCCATCTGCTTTCATATATTCCCCTTTCAACTGTATTTATATCTGGAGGATTTTCAAGTGAATTCACGGCTGCTATTGCAGTGCAGATATTTTTAACCTGAAACAGCCCTGAATTTTTTGCGTCTATATTATAGCTGCCATCAGGAGTAACTGCAGTAAATTTTATTTTTTCCATATCATATTCAAGATCTTTAACAGTGCAGTATTCAGATACACGGATTAATTTTGATTTTCTCACTGCTGCAAGTTTTTTAATCTCGGCCACAACCTCGGGCTTATCGTCAAGCAGTACAACAGGTTTTGTTTCCTTAATTATTCCACCCTTTTCATATGCAATTGATGTTAATGAGCAGCCAAGTATTCTGTAATGCTCATAGCCTATCTGGGCTATCACACTTACCTCGGGATTTATTATATTTGTGGAATCCAGACGCCCCCCAAGGCCAACCTCAACTGAAGCATAATCTGCATGCTTGTCTGAAAAATATTTAAATGCCATAACCGTTGTGGTCTCAAAAAAGGTTGGATTTCTGTATTCTTTTGCCATCTCCTCTATATAATTTTTGTTATTGTCAACAAATTTTTTTATATATTCATCAGTGATTAATTCGCGGTTAAATACAATTCTTTCATTAAAATCTATTAAATGTGGTGATGTGTAAAGTCCTGTATTATTTTTCTGCCTCAATATATTATAAATGTATGATGAAATTGAACCCTTTCCATTTGTTCCCGCTATGTGTATGCTTCTGTAATTATCCTGAGGATTGCCATTATATTCCGCAAACAGCCTTGTGGCTGTTAAATCCAGTTTAATTCCATTTCTCTTTAAATTATATAGATAATTAAGAGTATCTTCAATCATCCAGTGGTTAATGCCAAAGCCATATTTATATTCCATTATAACTGCATATCCAGTAATTTAATTCATATAATAATCCAAATTTAAAGATGTTTTTCTGCATCCCGGTTAATTCCAGATCTTTTAGTATATCAAAGTATTTTGCCGTGATTTTTATATAACCATCAGATTTATAAAAGTCAAACCAGAATGAGTATTTATCAGATTTAACATTTGAATTTTCCGCTATGTACTCATAGGACCACTGGCATGGAAGCATTGACAGCATGCCGTTATAATCTGAATCCTCTGACCATCTTATTAAATGATTTATATAAGAATATGTTGTATAATTAATTAAATCCTCAGTTATATTTTCCTTTTTTATTCCAAATTTATCCAGCATTTGAAGATGAAACACCGGTTCATCGGAACCTATTGCATCATAGAGTTCTATAATGCCATTGTTCTTTGTATTATTTTTTATTTTTGTTCCGGCCTCCTTATAATATTTTAAATATATGTCATCCTGAATAAGGTAATATTTGAATTTATCATCACTTAATGACCCATCCTGCATCTCCAGCACAAATTTTGCATTCATTATATTTTTTATTATGCCCTTTATTTCATCTGTTTTAATGTATTCTATGATGTTCATAATTAATAAGTTAAAGATTATATTTATTTTTTATTCATATGCACGGTATTTTTCATCCTCTATTCCATTATTTTTTGCCACATTTGAGTATAAATCCATGGACCCTGTATCCTTAAAGTTTATGTTATCATTTAAAATCCCATATTTATATGAAAAACCATGTGCCCATTCATAGGTATCTGTAAGCGATCTGTAAAAATATCCTTTTAAATTTATATGATAATCTTTAACTGCCTGATGCAGGGCTATTAATGTATGTTTAATGAAATCGCATCTTTTATCATCTGATTCTGTTGCAATACCGTTTTCCGTTATTATTACGGGTTTTCTGTATGTATTATATATTTCGGCTGCCACATATTTAATTCCGTCAGGATGGATTTCATGGAAATCATCGCTGCACTTAGTGCATGGTATAAAGGCAAACCGGTATCTTATATCAACACCCTCATTCTGCACATACCTTACTGGAATGCTTCCATAATATGATATGCCT
>NZ_JAVYSZ010000020.1:0-18334 GCF_038728925.1 Acidiplasma sp. | reverse complement strand
CCAAACGTGAAACTCGCAATGTCATCAGACCTTGGATCCAGATATTCATTGGAAATAAACGGTGATAATATATACGGTGGAACAAGATACATGGAGGAAATTTATACGGAAACCCATGAAAATATAAAAAAACTGTTTAAATCTGAATATGCCGAGGCCAGGCCACTATCAGGGCACATTGCTGCAGAAATATCTATACTTTCCATTTTAAATAAAAGAAAGATCATGGCAATACCTGAAGATAATGGCGGATATCCTGGATATTTTGGCGGAAATCTTGACCGCATACTGAACTTTAAATCTGTTCCAGTACCAATGGAGGGCTATAAAATAAATTATGATGGACTGGAAAATGTGGCATCCAGTGAAAAACCGGATGCAATTATACTGGGCCAGTCTGTTTTTATTAGGCATTATGACCTTAAAAGAATAAGAGAAATATGTGATAAATATGAAATAAAATTACTATATGATGCATCACACGTACTTGGGCTTATTGCAGGTGGCGCATTTCAGGATGATGCAATGAAATATTCAGATATTTTGTATGGTTCTACACATAAAACATTCTTTGGGCCGCAGGGTGGGATAATAATGACCAATGATAATAAATTATTTGATAAAATAGAGGAAAATTCAATTTTTAAAACATTCGATAATTTTAATTTATCAAGATTTGCCGGCCTTTCCATTGCAGTGGAAGAGATGCTTAAATTTGGTCAGGAATATGCCGGCAATGTTGTTAAAAACACCAGGAACCTGGCACACAGCATGGCAAAAAATGGAGACATGATCCAGCCCGGCACGGAGGATACAGAAACACACCAGATAATATTAAATGAAAATTATTTAAAAACCCATGGATTTAATTTTATAACATTTTCTGAAGAAATGGAAAAAAGCAAAATTATAATAGACAGGGTTGGCAGGGTTGGTACACAGGAAATAACAAGATATAATATAAGCTGCATGGATTTAATATCAGACATTTTTTATGGAATATCCAATAAATTAAATATGTCGAATGAAATTAACAATATAATAGATAAAATGAGTTTAAAATACTGGTGATAAAATGCAGGTTGAGGAATTAATGACAAGGGATCTTGTGACAATTGAAAAGGATGCGACAGTTTCTGAGGCAATTTCAAAAATGAATACAAATGACATCCAGCAGCTTCCAATAGTGGATAATAAAAAATATGTGGCAATGCTAACCTATAAAAATATACTTAGAAGGGGAAGCATTAAGACAAATTCCAAGGTTTATAATTTTTCAATCAATACTCCTGTTGTTGGGGAAAAGGCTGATGTAATAGAGGCTGTAAGGTTAATAAAGGAGAGCGGGCTTAATTCAATACCCGTTGTTGAAAAGGGCATTCTTAAGGGCATAATAACAAGAACAGATATTATAAAAAATCTTGAACAAATAATATCAAATGCAAAAAATATAAAAAATTTCGAAATAATGAATTCGGACGTTGTAACCGTTGAGGAAAACGAGGATATCGAGGTTGCAGCAGATAGAATAAGGCAGCTGGACGAGTATGAAATACCTGTAACAAAAAATGGAAAGCTTACCGGCATTTTAAGGGCCAGGGAAATAATCAATTACGCAGTTATGGATAAGGAAAAAATCACCTATGGTGAATACACATCGGGAAAATCAAAGGTTGAGGTTGTTGTGTCATCGCTTATGGATTCACCAGTTTATGTTGATGAGGATTCAAATGTGCTTGATACTGTAAATGTACTTCTTAAAAATGGCCTTCATATAGTTCCGGTTGTGGATAAAAACATGAAGGTTACAGGGATCATAGGCATATCTGATATAATCAATATAATTGAAACAGGTTCCGAGGAGGGTTTCTTTATAGAGGTTTCTGGCCTTGACCAGGATGACCGCGATCTATATGATATAACATATTTTATGGCAGACAAGTTCATTAAAAATGTGTGCAGGATAATTGGAAACACAGGAAAATTAATATTCAACATTAGGAAATACAAAACAGAGGGCAGGGGAAAATACTCTGTTAGAACAAAATTAATCACGCCAAAGATGACAATGGAAAGGGATGACGCTGACTACAATTACGGAAAATGCATAAGCAGAATTTTAAAAAATTATGAATCAACAATAAAAGAAAAATGATTTTATGGAATTTGCAGATAAAATTTTAAGTTATTTGGAAAGGCAATCCGAATACTGTGAGGTAAGATTTATACAATCCAGTGAGAATTATTACCATTATAATAATGGCAAGTATACAGGGTCCGGCCTTTCTGAGGATTCTGGATATGCTGTAAGGGTTCAAAACGGATCAATATCCATGGGGTTTTTTAATGATGACAATTTTGATGCCATAAGGGATAAACTTGATGCTGTAATAAAAAAATCCAGATTAAAGGGAAAGAACAAAATTGACCAGGGCGGTGGCATAAGGGATGCATGGAGGGAAAATGGAAAAAAAGCAGTTACAGATTTCCCGGATTCTGAAAAAATTGATATTTTAAAATCAGCAGATGCCTTAATGGATAATGCCGGTGCCAGCCTAAGAATGAACGCCCTTCATGATAGGCAAATAAAACAATTTTATATTAATTCATCAGGAACAGAGATTAATTCAGAATACTCAAGGATATACTATGTATACAATGCTGGAGTCTACGATTCAGGGTCATTTGAGGAGACATATAATGAATTTGGCTATACCGGCGGATATGAGAATCTACTTGAACTAAATCTGGAAGATATAATAAAAAATGATATTAAGTCAATTCAGGGTGCAATAAGGTCCCACAGGCCGGAGCCAGGCAAGTACGATGTTGTAATAGGGCCGGATATAAGCGGTATAGCCGCACATGAGTCTGCCGGCCATCCCATGGAATATGACCGTATTTCAGGAAGGGAGTCCGCACAGGCAGGCGAATCATTTATAAGGCCTGATAATTATCCTCTAAAAATAGGAAGCAGTGCAGTGAATATCATAGATGATCCCAATGTTGCAAAAAGCTTCGGCTATTATAAATATGATGATGAGGGAATTAGGGCCAAAAAAAGGTATTTGTATAAAAACGGGTACACATCAGAATTTATTTTAAACAGGGAAAGTGCGGGATTAAACAATTCAAAGTCAAATGGCGGTGGCAGGTCCTCAGACTGGGATATGGAGCCACTTGCAAGAATGAGCACAACCTATCTTGAGCCTGGGGATTATACATTCGATGAATTAATAGAGGATATAAGGAATGGAATATACATAAAAAATTATACCGAATGGAATATAGACGATATAAGATTTAATGAAAAATATGTTGGCAGGGAGGCATATATAATAAAGAACGGCAAAATTATGGAACAGGTTAGAAGGCCTGTGATAGAAACAAACACAGTAAAATTTTATACATCCATGGATGCAGTAGGAAATGATTTAAAATTCAGTGCCGGCATATGCGGAAAGGGAGACCCCGAGCAGGGTGTTGATGTCTGGATGGGAGGTCCCCATGCAAGGCTCAGGAATATGTATATAAAGTGATTCCCATGGATATTTTATACATATCAAAAAGGCTTGCCGAAATCTGTGATGAGTATTCAATAATTGAATTAAGAGATGATACCGAGGAATTGAGGTTTTCAAATAACACCATGGACATATTTAACAGGTGGTTTGATTCAGGAATAAAGATATTTGCATCCAGGGGAAAGAAAATAGCAGAGGCATCATTTAATTCTGTTAATTTAAACTATGATTATATAATAGACAGAATAAAAAGGATGCTGTCAATAAGCCCTGATTACATTTCATATAATGGCATTAATCCTGAGAAAAATGATTATAATATGGAAATAACAAACTTTGAAAGGAGGGACATATACGATATTTCACAGCAGCTCATAGACGCATCATTAAAAAACGGTGCTGAAAGGTCTGCAGGTGTAATTTATCAATCATATGAAACGGTTCATGTTAAAACACCTTACAATGATGAAAAATTTTCAAGGCCCGGAATGGAGATTGTTTTGAGGTCCTTTAAGGGAAATTTATCAGGCCAGGAGAACTATCATTTTGGCCCCGGTTCAATTAAAAATATTGATCCCTACAGCATGGTAAATGCTGCAGTTCTTCCACTGCAGTCACAATATGATAATCTGGATATTCCTGAGGGGAAATATGATGTTATAATGTCCCCAAATGTAATTGGAAATCTTCTTTCATACAGCTCAGGCTTTTTTTCATTTTTTAACATAGAATCAGGAAGCAGCCCTTTTAAGAATATGCTGGACAAAAATGTGGCCTCAGGTTATGTTAATCTAAGCGATGAGCCCGCGAATATAAATGGCATTGGTTTCAATCCTGTTGATGATGAGGGCACACTGACAAAGAATCTTGAAATAATAAAAAATGGTACACTTAAAACATACCTGCATTCATATTCCACTGCCATGGAGGCCGGCACAAAAACCACAGGAAATGCCGGGATAATATATCCACATGCATGGCAGCTGCACATGCATGGTGGGAATAATAAATTTGATGATATAATTAATTCTGTTGACCATGGAATATTTATAAATAATGCATGGTACACAAGATTCCAGGACGAGGAAAACGGAATATTCTCAACGGTTCCAAGGGACGGTGTATTTCTTATAAACAATGGAAAAATTAGCAAGGCCATGGGTGGAATAAGGATAAGTGATTCAATACCCAATATACTTAAAAATATTAAAAAGGTTTCATCCGAGGAAAAGTATGTAAAATGGTGGGATGAGATATCGCCATCAATCATGCCCTATGTTCTTGCTGAGGATGTTAACATTACAAAGGGATTTTAATTTTCTTAAATTGAAATACCTAAATAATTTGTAAATAAAGTTTTATAGCAATAAACAATCCTAGTTTTATGCTTATTACATCAAGAGCATTTGTGGAAATATCCGTTATTATCATCCTGCTTCTGACAGCGGGACTTACCTCAGTTATTTTTATGAAATATCAGAAAAATCACGGTCTGCATCTACTGTACTGGGGACTGGGCCTTCTCGTCTTTGTTATTTCAGTATTCCTTGAGCTTTTAATGGCTGCGGGGATATTCTCCAGATTTTTAATAGATTTATACCTGTTTCTGGTTGCAATACTGGTTGATTTCCTTGCCATGGGGTCATTTGCACTCTTTGGGAATAAAAAATACCTTAATTATTATTATTTATATACAGGACTTGCATCCATATTTTTGCTTATTACACTGATAATATATCCGGTTGGGAAAATTATAATACACCATATTGTTTTTGGTCCACTCCCATTGATGGTTGTGGTTTCCTCATCGTTTGTAAGTTTTCCGGCAGCGTTTTTCATCATTTTAATAGCGGCATTAAGCTATAAAAAATCCAGAAACATAAAACTCCTGAGCATAATTGCCGGCGTCATTGTCGTAAGCATTGCCGGAACACTTTACATAGCGGCAATACCTGTATTTCTTTACTATGCTGAATTCATAGGGATACTGCTCCTATGGATAGGCTTTAAATAAATATTATTTGTGGATAAATTTTTACACCATTGTTCTTAATTTTGCCTTGTCAATCTTTCCGACACTGGTCATTGGCATTTCTTTGATTATCCTGAAACTTACCGGTATCCACCATTTTTTTATATCACCTGATTCAGCTCTTAAATCCATAAATTCCCTAAGTTTATCAAGATCTATTTCCCCTGAAGCCTTAATCCATGCCACAGGTCTTTCTCCCCATTTCTCATCATTAATGGCGGTTACAGCACATATATCAATTCCAGGAAATTCAGATATTATTGATTCAAGAATTGATGTTGGTATCCATTCCCCTCCGCTCTTTATTACGTCCTTAAGCCTGTCCAGTATTTTTATGCCACCACTGTTAGTTATCATGGCAACGTCACCTGTTTTAAACCATCCACCATTATATGGATTCTGCTCCTTTATATTCAGATATTTTCCAGGAAGCCATGGGGAACTTATCCAGAGTTCACCCATGGTATTGTTTTCAAGTATTTTGCCGGAGCTGTCCCTTACAGACGCCTCAACCATTGGAACAGGATGCGTAATGGAACGCAATGATTCCAAATCACCATCATTGCCCAGTGATATTGATGCTGCAAGCATATCTGTCCCACCATAAATGGTGGAAAATTTTATGTTTTTTGCCCTGAGCCTGCTGGCAATGCCGTTGCTTACCGGTGATCCACCTATAAGCATCTTGATTCCATTTAAATCATCATTAACATCATGGGATATGAGATCATAAACCATTGTTGGTACAGCATTGATCCACGTAACCTTATTTCTCTTTATCATGGAAATAACATTGTCAGGGCTATATTTTCCTGTTAAAACATAGCTGGACCCAAGGTATGCAGCATGAAATGCTGAACCCCAGGACCATATATGGTAAAACGGTATTAATGAAAGAATCGTATCATTATGGTTCAGTGATGCGGGGGATGGAAACATGCCAAGCTGGTAAAGTATGCTCATGGCACCGTTTACAGCCTTTTCGCTGGTATATAAAACCTCCTTGGGTTTTCCAGTTGTTCCTGAGGTAAAAAGTATTGAATAATCCTCATTACCAGATATTTCCCTTTCATATGATGTATCAGCAATCAAAAGATCATCAAAATTTTTATAATTTTGATCCGGACCAATAGAAATAATGTGGTCTTTTGGCATGTCCCTTCCAATGCCTGCATTAATGAAATCCTCTGAGGCAAATATATACCTTGCCCCTGACTCTCTAATAGTTTCCATAACCATATTCCATGGAAGCTTAATATTAACAGGATAAATTATGGATCCGGTCATTGCAGCAGCATATAAAAGTTCCAAAAATTCAAGAGAATTGTAATCTGCCACCGCAAATACCGTCCCCTTGGATATGCCCATTTCATTCATGGATGTGGATATTTTTAATACATTACTGTACAGCTCCCGGTATGTGACTGTTTTTTCTCCTATTACCTTGTGCTCTGGAAACAGGCTGTAGGCCCGTTTTAAAATATTAATTACGTTATAACCATACGCCATTTTATCACCTGTTTTTAATCAGGCGTTCACGCCGTTCTATATGTATAAGTGAATCAGATAATGACAGTGCATCATTATCATAGTCATTTTTCTCCACATACCTTCTAAAATATAGCTTACCGGCCGTGATAAAATCATTATTCCCAGTTTTATTGCCCATGTAAATTAGAAGAATGCTGGCCATTGAATTGCCAATTAAATCCATTAAATACTTTGCATGGAACTGCGAGGCTATATCATCCATGGATAAAATCCTGTCAATGGATTCATTAATAATGCTGTAGCATGAACTGGCAATGTCCCTGCCATCTTTAATTTCATTCACCATTTTATTAAAGTCCTGAAGCATTTTAATGTGTGCCTCCTTCCTCTTTATTGCCTCAAGCATATCAAGTGCCTGTATATTGCTTGCACCCTCCCATATGGGTGTTATTAAGGCCTCCCTGTGCCACCGTTCTATTGGAAACTCGGATAAAAATCCTATACCGCCATGGAGTTCAGTGGCCATTTCTGTAATAATTGATGATGACTCTGCTGTAATGTTTTTTACAATATGCGTCATTAACCTTGTATAATTATAATCACCGTCATATGGTGGTTCAGATTTTATGGAGTTATTAAATAATTCAATGGTTTTAAACGTCAGTGCAATGGAACCCTCCAAGAGTATCTCCATATCCAGCAAATCCCTTTTAATTCCAGGATGTTCAATTAGAAGTGATCCAAATGTTTTTCTCCTCATTGAATAATAATAGGCCTCTAAATAAGCCTTTCTTGCAATCCCACATGCTGCTGCAGCATTATCAAGCCTTGAAACCATTAAATCTTCAGTTATATAATAGATTCCGCGACCTGCATCACCAAGCATCTGTGCCTCAGATTTATTAAGCTCAACCTCACCAGACGGCACGCTCCTTGTGGCACTTTTCTCCTTGAGCCGCCTAACATGGTAATTTAAATCACCATTAATATTCCTTCTTGGCAGCACAAAAAGTGATAACCCCTTTGCACCATGGTTTCCATCATGAAATGCAGATGTTAATGACACATCAGCTAGGCCTGCATTGCTTGCAAAGTATTTATCCCCGGTAAGGTACCATAGATTATTTTTTGATTCCGCCACTGTTTGATTTGCACCAAGGTCACTGCCCCCCTGTATTTCGGTAAACCATGTTGCACCAAGCATTATATTATCTGAATCACCAATAAGCCCTGAAACATAATCATTGAAGGCGCCATTGCCATACTTGTGCAGGGCATATGCGGTTTGATGTGTAAGTGTTATTATACAGTATATTCCCGGATCTGCAACAAGATAACCCATTGCATAATGTTCTATTATGGATTTTCCATGAAAATATGGTTTATTTATGCCAAAGTCCTTAATTAGTTTTTCAATGGTCTGCTTTTCCATGGTATCTATAAGAACGCTGTCTATTCTTTCACCGTCTATTCCCCACATTTTAAGTACCGGTGGTGATATTTTATCTATATAATCTGTAATTTCATAGAGTTCCTTTCCGGCATATAAACCCAGCCGGTCAAGGTTTAATCTTTTTCCAGCATAAAATTCAAGGATTTCCTGGAATGGCTTATCTATTTCATAATGGTTCATCCCATAAATATTTGATATATGACTGTATGTGTCGTCCATAATAATTTAAATGGTTATGTGTATATAAAAATATTTAAAAGGAATAATGTGCTGGATTAATATATAACATAAACAGTTGTTATGTTAAGCCTGCCATAATGAAATTATTGATAATATGTGATAAATATCATTATAAAATATTAATTAAAATATTTTATATAATTTTTTCAACGGTTCACAAAATGCAGAACTTTTATTATAACATCTATCCATACGTGCATGATTTTATTTTTTCATTTCTCATTGAATGTTCCTTTATTATATTTTTTCCATTTATATTGGATATACTGGCATAGAAATATAAAAAATAAATTAATAAAAAGTTTTATATATAAATATAGGTTTATTATTTTGGCATGGAAAAATCCCAATTAATTGAAAAGAGATTTCAGGAGTATGAAAAAGCCGAAAAGTTATTAAAAAATAGAAAACCAGAAAATTTTTCAATAGAAAAATTATTTCCAGAGCTTAAACTACCCGAAGTAAATAGTCGCAAAACTTATGGTTATTACATATTTGATAAACCAGTATACGCCTTGATACCATATTTAGATGATATAATAATTAATGTACCGCCGTTTAAAAATAGGGAGGCATTAGAAAAGAAATTAAAAATATCATTGGATTATTTAATTGAACTCCAGGAAAGAAATAGAGTATCAATTAATCTGGATTCTGATCCCGTCGCCTATGAAAATTTAGATTATATGGATGAGATAATAGAAAACGCCCCATCATCACAAATAAGAAATGATATGTATTTGAAATTTATCAATCCTGAAAATAATTATTCAGAGATTTCAAATAAAATATTTGATGGGAAGTTATTCGATTATGCCAAAAAAATTAAATGGGATGCGTATGTTAATAAATTTGAAAATGAAATTGAAAATACAGCCAAGAACATCTTAACCCAGCTAGGTGCACTTGGATATAAATCCCTTTTTGATAAACTCACCGGCGGTAAATATTCTCCTGAGGAAATATATAATTTAATATATACATATTCCTCGTTTCTTACAGATCCTGTATTTTACTCACTGGAAGGTATAACACCCATTGATAAGTACTCTATTGAAAATCCTCTTAATTCGGACGCATATAAGGATATATCACCATTACTTAAAGATAAAATCGGCCAGTCTAAAAAAATTATGGAATTTCCCACCGACGTTGGTATTGAACTTTTAAGGAATAACGGCGTGTATTTCCCATCAGGAATAGATACTGCATTGCAGATTGATACAGAAAAGGCCAGAAAAGCATTATTTGAGTTGGATAGGGCAATCAATGAAAGAATGGATAGGGAAAAAATAGTGGATAGAAAAATTGCGCTTGAAGAGGAATTCAAGCAAATTAACGACGCTGTTAATGTTTATAATAAATCACAAAATAACAAAATAAAGGATAAAGTAGATATAACAATAGGAATTATTGGTGCGGCATCTTCATTATTCCTTGATAAACCCCTGCTTTTAGCATCCCTAATAACCACTGCATTATCTTTAGAAAGTGTTAACATTCCCACAAAAATAGCAGAAAGAATATTAAAATTTAGGAAGCCCAGCCATATAGTGGCCTATATGGATTTTCATAATGAAATAAAAAATTTAAATGTATCTGGTAAAAACTAATATGTCCTTATGGAACTCCATATCACTCATCCTGCATTCAATTTTAAAATTGTTTTTTGTAAAAAAGTTTATACTTTTATAATTATCCCCATAAACTTCTGTTACAATTTTGTAACATCCATATTCTTCAAATTTTTTGATTATTAGATTCAGCATATCTGTTCCAATGCCCATTTTTCTATATTTTTCATCCACGAAAATCCCCAATATTGTCCCAACGTTTCCAGATGAAAATATATCCATATAGCCTAAAATACCATTTTCGTTTTCATAAACAAAAATATTATAGTTTTGATAAACATTCGCCTCTATGTATTTTTTTAACTTTTTTGCATCTGTAACTTTGTAGCTGAATGCACCAGAGGCAGAACCCACATTGATCATATTTGCAATGGAACCATAATCTTTTGGTTCTGCCTTTCTAATTATAAATTTATGGTTTTGTTCTATATTCATCACCTTCATAAATAAAATCTAAATATGTCTTACTTGTAATTATATTCTCATGGCTTATGACCTCAATGGCTTCTGAGATCATTGAGTTCAGGACATTAACTTTAATCATTAAATTATCTATAGATATTTCAGTGGTTTTAATCAATTTTGTTATGTTCTCCTTATAATTTTCAGGGAGCCAAATTAATTTATATGAATTATATAGGCGCCACTTGGTGTCAGGTATGAACTCATGGTTTAAACAGTAAAGAAGCTGTAAGAAGAGGTCAATGGATTCATTTAATAGTATATACGAACACTCCAGACAGCCTCGTTTATACATTAGGTCTGGAGGTAGTTTAAATTCATAATTTTTGGGTATTTCGTATTTTTCTATAGAAAATCCCTTCCATTTTAATTTCATAAGAATGTTTATTATATCCTGTGCCCTTTCCTCGTCGCCATAAATCAATTTGCTTTGCAACAAATTATAGATTTTATTATCGTGATCTAATAATAAAATGCCCTCTTTAAATGCCTGCCTCTGTTCATGTGACCATTTGGCATTTAACCATGAATTGTATTCAAATAGCATTATATCCAAATCAAAATTTTTAAATATTCTTTCTCCGGGTACTAAATTGGTATTATAATTGTAAAATATTCCGAGGTCGATATCTGAATATTCATCTGCATATCCCCTGGCCGCACCACCTAATAGAACCACCCCAACTATATCCTTATCTTTCCTTAAATCCTCTATAAATTTCTTAGCTATTTCTATATGTTTATTTATTAGTTGGGACATTTTGTTATCCATATTATAATATAAGAGACTAATATAAATATCTACGTTTCTAAATATATATTTTGGTAATCTCTTAAATGTAATAATATTTTTAATAATATAGATTTATGGTATTAGATTTCCCGTAAAAATTGCGCTTATTATATACTTTCTCCTGTTCATTTGCAATAACATTTTCCGATACTTTATAATCACCTTAATTCTGCATCACTTTTTTAATATAAGGTATATTTTCTCATACATCACATTATTTTCAATACGAGAACCTATTTTTGATTCTACCTTACTTATTTTGTTATTTTAAGTAATTATTAAAAAGCCTCATTTTTTATTTAGGTTGTTTACCATATTTTGTTTAAATATAAATTCCCCTGTTAATAATGAAATATAGTTTGCTGAATTTAAGTTTAAAATGTGCCCAAACTTCATATCTCTCTGTTGGATTAAGCCTTGGGTAATTTGCAACATCATCAAGTACACCTAATATAAATCTATCTACATCAGGATCAAGTATAAGTTTGTGCATGGTTACTGTCTCATCACCGAGATACTCTCCATGTTCCCACCTTGGTATTTTCTGGTCAAATACCTTTTCTGTGTATAAAATTCCCTGATCATATAAATCCTTTAATGCTGGAAATAACGCATCATATGTATTATCTACCTTTCTATTCACCACATCAATAATTGCTCCACCTTTTGCCATATTTTTCACCTCATTTTTTCTTTCTTTTTTTGTTAATATCACTTAACTTATTTTCTTTCCCAACTGTTCCAGTGTCAAGGTCTTCATTCTTTATTATTACCCCCTATCCTCCATATACTTACGGTAAAATGAATAGAACGCTGAACCTGGCTCATGACCTAATAACCCTCAAAATCTACAGGTGTTACAAACCCATTCTTTATTAGTGTTAAAACCCTTTACCATGACCTTGGTGTTGCGGCCGCCTGTTCTAGTATCTTTGGATTTACATCATATAGACATTTTTCATTCATTGGCCCTTTAAGAAAATCAGTTAATGATGTTATTAAATAGTATACCTTAAACCTTGTATAAAGCGGTAATGGTAGATTATGTATAGGATTTTTGCATCCAAACTTATATTGCCTGCTGTTATTAGTGAATACATTAATATATCCTGATTTCCTAATTTATCATTTAGTACAATTCGGTAGAACTCCGATTTTATTGACTGACACATTGTGCTGGTAAATACCATACGCCTTAATCACATACCATAGATTATACCAAAATTCTGTGCTAATATATAGGATTGATGAATTGCTATAAATGCAATGATGATGTTAAATACATGTTTAGTAAATGGTATCATTTATCAATACATAGAATATGATGCCCGATCGATACTTAATCTGCATGGATTATAATCAGTATTAAAAATATATTTTTATTATTACTAATTATATAATAAATTTATAAAATATGTTGTCCGTATCCTTAGTATGATACATTATGTATCTAATATTAATTTGTTTTATAAAAAAACAAAATATAACATATATTGTTTTATAAGAAAACAATTTTATATAACTTTGTATTACATTTACATGGAAGGCAGTAAATTAGCATTTAGAAAAGTTATCTCTGAATGGTTAACAGGAGATTTACCATATGCACGTAAAAGAGACATAAATATACCATTAAAATCTGAAAAAATTATTACAGTGATAGGACCAAGAAGATCGGGCAAAACATATTTTTTATATTTTGTAATTAATGAACTATTAAAAACCGAACCGAAGAATAATATACTGTATATAAATTTTGAGGACGATAGATTAATAAATATAAAAATCTCCGATCTTGATGATATAATACCTATATTTTATGAAATGGCAAATCCTGATAAAGAGAAAAATATTTACCTATTTTTTGATGAAATTCAGAATATAGAAAACTGGGAAAAATATATAAGAAGGCTCTACGATACAAAACAATTTAGAATTTATTTATCAGGCTCATCATCGAAATTATTAAGCCGTGAGATTTCAACCTCCTTAAGGGGAAGAAACCTTGAATATGTTATAATGCCACTAAACTTCAGGGAATATCTTGAATTTAATGGGAAGGAATATTCTTACCTAACAGGATTCACTGACAATAAAGGATATATTATTTCTGAGCTTAGAAATTATCTTGAATATGGTGGATATCCTGAGGTTGTTATAGAAAAAAATAATGATAATAAATTAAGAATATTGAGATCTTATTATAATACAATTTTCTCAATGGATATGGCAGAACATTTCAATATTTCCGAAGTTAATGTCCTGGATGCCTTTTTAAAATATATAATATCAATATATTCAAAATATTTTAGCATATCAAAAATTTACGGTATATTCAAATCAGCTGGTTATAAAATAAGTAAAAATAAACTGCTGGAATTTTTGTATGATTCCGAGGAGGTATTCTTTATGTTCTATCTAAAAATATACAGCCGGTCGGAGAATAAGAAATTATCATACCGGAAGAAAATATATGTTATAGATTCTGGAATAATAAATTCGCTTAAAAATGAAATGTCCATTCCGAGATTAATGGAAAACATAGTATTTTTGGACTTAAATAAGAGAGGCATGGAAAATAACTTTAGTATAGCTTACTGGAAAGAATACGGAAAGGCTGATGGTAAAGAAATTGATTTTGTTTTATATGATTCACTAAAGATCATTCAATTAATCCAGGTAACATATATATCAGATATAAGTGATATTAATTCCAGGGAAATTTCTGCGCTTTTGGCCGGTGCAAGATATTTTAAGTGCCATGACCTTCTCATTATAACATGGGATTATGAGGGATATATCGAAAAGAATGGTGAAAAGATAATTTTTATACCCCTCTGGAAATGGCTTCTTAACCTTAAATAATTTCTAAATCAATAATTTTGTTAAAATGTTGGATAATGACCAGAACTTATCATGTCAAAGACAGGGGCAAAGGCCGGTGCCATTTCTGGTTTGTTGCATGGCCGTTTTCTTGACTTTTTGGTCTATTACATTGATTATTTATAAAAATGATGTGATGAAGTTTTTATCACAGGATGCTTTAAAAGAATTATCGGCAGGGATGAACTCATTTTGGGATAACATAATAATATTATTAATCCAAAAGACCATTAAAAGAGGGTTTATTTTATAATAATCGGTGCCATAACATAAATCAATATTTAGAAGTTAAATAAAGCCCATAACCAGAATGGAATATACTTTATTAAAATACCATTGATTGATTCTTCTCCTTCATAATCATAGGTTATTATTTTCCCGGTATTCAAACCAAGGTTCATTGCGGCTTCCACAAGGGCAGACGTTTCCCTGGATCTTGTGCCAGGGTCCGACACTGAGTAAGAAACCTGTATGAGTTCTATATTTTTTCCAGTAAGAATGAAATCCACTTCCTTTCCTGATTTTAGCTTAAGATAATTTATACTCATAGCAGGAGAAGCATTCTTCAATAATTCCATAAAAACTGCGTTTTCCAGTGCCCTTCCCCTATCAATGTCGGAGAAAAGCCGGGAAATGCCTATATCTGTTATATAGATCTTTGATTGCGTGGCCATGCGCTTCTGTACACTCTTTTCATATTTCTCAAGTATATTTACGAGAAAGACAGATTTGGAATAGTAAAGAAAATTTAACAGTGTTATTCTGCTTATTCTCCTTCCGGTACTTCTGAAATAATTTAACGCCTTTACCGAACTGAAATAGGAGGCATAGCTGCTGGAAAGAATTCTTAGAAATATGTTTAAATCTCCAACCTCTCTGATATTGTATCTTCTCACTATATCCCTGAAGAAAATTGCATCAAAGTAGGATGAAAGAAGTTCAAGTTTTCTTGATGGTTTGTCTGTCATTGCGATTTCAGGAAATGACCCATATTCCAAAAAATCATCAACCAACTTTAATACGGTTCCTTTCTCAATAGAATATTTATACAGTTTGTTAATTTTTAGCCCCTTTGCGGCCACATATTCCTTAAAAGAGAATGGATAAACAATATATGTGAGGTTTCTGCCTGCAAGCGAGGTGGCAATTTCACTGCTTAACAATTCAGATGAGGAACCTGTTACAATAATTCTATATTTTCCCATGTCATAGATTTTTCTAACCCATTTATCCCAGTTTTCAACAACCTGAATTTCATCAAGAAAAAGGTATATGGTACCATCAGGGTTGAAAAGTTCCTTATGGGCAATGAGAAGGTTGTCAAGATCTGATGCAACTATTCCTACAAGTCTCTCGTTTTCAAAATTCACATAAATAATATTATCATTTTTAATGCCTTTTTTTAAAAGTTCAGTCATGCACTGAAACATGATATAGGTTTTACCTGTTCTCCTTGAACCGGCAATTGCAATTATCTTATCAGTTTCCAGATCAATGTGCATATCACGTTCTATCATATTTGGTATTTTATATTCCTTCCAGAGCGCTAAAACATATTTGAAATCATCAATTGTTACCATTATTGTACAGTATACTGAACATACTATTATATTTTATGTATATTATACTGTACAATTTAAGCAGATTATAAACAGTCTTATAAAATTGGGCATGCCGTTATGTTACCTTCATAATGTTAAATCATTGAGTCTTTATATTTCATGACAAAACTTGATTTTATATGCCGATTTTAAATTTCATTGTTATTGATTATTTTCCAAATTTAGAATAAACGAAGTAATAAAAAGAATAGTTAAAGTAGCATTATCATTCCCTGATGAGGACTCTGCAATGAAGATATTTTATTTAAAATCAATACGTTTCGATTCTTAGCAGTCATTCAGGAACATGAATGGATAATATAAATGCCATGATGAGATTAAAAATATATTCAATAGGAGGTACCCTTTATAAATACACAGAATATGGTACACGATCTGTTAAAATAAGGCCCCAATCATTTAATTATATAATTTAATCTTCCTGATTTTTCATTGGTAAATAACTAAATACCTTTGATTTTGACATTTCTAAATATTATTCTTCAAGTACATTAATAATTTTTTCAATTCCTGAATCCAGCGTTTCTTTATCTATAAGCACAGGTGGTGTGATCTTTAATACATTATTTGATTCACCTGTAAGCGAACATGCCAGATTATCAGAAAATAATCTGTTTCTAATGTTTAATGCATATTCCGGATCAGGATTGCCAACATCATCAGAGAATTCAATTCCAATCATAAATCCAAGCCCCCTTACAGATGATATTTTATCATTTGAAATCTTCAACAGTTTTTTAATTATATTAACACCATTATTCCTGACAAAATCTAACCTTTTTTCATCAAGTGATTTAATAACCTCAAGTGCCACCCTTGAGGTAAACATATTACCGCCCTGCATGCTTAATACATCATTATATGGCAAATCCCAGGAGTTATTATATAAAACCGCCCCAAGTGGAAGGCCGGCAGCCATGCCCTTGCCAATGCAAACCATATCTGGTTTTATATTGTATTTTTTAAATAAAAACATTTCACCGGACCGGCCATAACCAGTATATACCTCATCAACAATTAAATGAAACCCAAGATTCTTTGATATTTCGATTATGTAATTTATAAACTCTTTTGGTAAAACATTCACACCCCCATCTGACTGTATAAGTTCTATTATAACTGTTCCATTATCCAATGAAAATGGACTTTTTTTAATCAGGCTGTTGTTATATTCAATGGCATTTTCCACTGAAATTTTATTATCAGGTATCTTTAGATGGATTATTCTATTATTTATATCATATCCGGTACCATTTGAAACAATCTTTGTTAGATATGTTAATCCATGGTAGGCACCCTCAAGGGAAATAACCGGAAAACCATATCTTGTTAGTGCTGTGTCGCAGGCCTCTGTTCCGCTTGTGGTGAAAGCCGAATTTTCAAATCCGGATAATTTTTTAAGCGTATTTTTTAATTCACATTTATAAAAATTTCTGAATACAAGGCTGCTTACCTGCGGCACCAGCCATTCCGGTTTTATGAAATTGTAACCTGTTGTCATTGCCGATCCGGAAAAATCTAATATAAGATTATTTCCACTTTTCACATAAAATTCTGATGCGCCATCAATCTCTAATGTAAATGGTTTAAATTCAGGTTTAACCATCATTAATCCCCTGTTAACTCGTCAATTGTTTCAACATTTGTTGAGTTCCTCCTTGCATATATTATTATTACGCCAATGATTATCCATGCAGGTATTAATATGTATATAACAGAAAGGGGCATTGTCAGGCCCAAAAGAGAATAATAAATGGCTATGGCCATTAGTACAGATGCTGCGGTTGGTGCTATAATATAAGATATGGGTTTCATTTTTAATTTTTTCTTTTTTATAAATAGTGCCAGGGAATTATTTGTGGCTATATGGTAAAGAAGGGTGAATATTGTTATTGCAGTGCCCCATAATGCAAAACTGTCAAAAAGGCCATTTGATTCACCATAATAATAAACCATTGGCACTATTGTTAGCAATACTCCAATAACAACAATCAGGAATAACCATATGGTTGCAACATAAGGACTGCCATATTTTTTGTGTACCCTTGAAAAGCTCTCTGGCATCAGCCCATCCCTGGCAAGTGCGAATAATGTCCTTGCCCCGCTATTTCCGAATATAACCGGTGAAAATATCTGTGCAATGACAACAAAAATAAATGCAAATACAACTATATCAAGACCATAAAACTGCTGGGCTATG
>NZ_JAVYSZ010000019.1:0-22054 GCF_038728925.1 Acidiplasma sp. | reverse complement strand
TAATAATAAACGCAAGGCATGAGGCACATGAGAACCGCATGCCAGAGCCAATTAAAAAAACCATACTTTTAACAAGCATTATCCCAGATCCGGCAATAGTGCCGGTCATACTCATGGGGCTTACATATGGCATGGGATTTATATTTAATACGATCTCCGTTTTTATAATAATTTCCGGTCTAACACTTTTTTCAATAACCATATTTTTGCATAAAATTCTTTTTAATAAAATAAACAGTTTAAGTCCACAGAAAATAGACTATCTTGTTGCATTAATCCTTCTGGTAACCGTTGTTTTTGTGATTCTTTAATATAAATACATTATCACAATTTTAAATATTTATACATTGTTTAACTCGGAAAATTAATAAACAGTTAATATATATAAACCAATGAAACTTGAATATTATTTACTGGATATGCCATTGATTGTGCCATTCAAAACTAGCTTTGGCACGGATGTGAACAGAAAGCCCCTTATTTTTAGGCTTGAACATAATGGTATTGTATCATACTCTGAATCAGTAACTGATCAGGATCCATTTTACAGCTATGAGGATAATGACACCGCACTTCATGTAATAAAAAGGTATCTGGCACAAAATATTAAGGATGTTCCTGATCCTGAGGAATTTCTAACAAGATCATCAAACATAAAAGGCCATAATATGGCAAAGGCTGCACTTGAAATGCTTTTATATGATTACAGGGCAAGGGAGATGGGAAAACCGCTGCATGAATTCCTTGGTGATAGCCGTGGGTATGCAAACGTTGGAATTTCAATAGGCATGGACGATATAAATAAAATGATAAAAAGAATAGATGATGCATTAAAATTAAAATATAAGAGAATAAAGGTAAAAATAATGAAGGGTGAGGAGTTAAAAATAGTTTCTGCCATAAGGGACGTATACCCTGATATAAATTTAAGCGTTGATGCAAATTCTGATTACACTGAAAAGGACTTTGAATTACTTAAAAAACTTGATAAATTCAATCTGGTGTATATAGAGCAGCCATTATATCATGATGATCTAATATACCATGCAAGACTTGCAAGGGAGATATCAACCCCAATATGCCTTGATGAATCAATAACATCCCCTGAAAAGGCACAGAAAGCATTTGACATTGGCGCATGCAGCGTGATCAATATAAAACCTGGAAGGGTATCAGGACTTACCAATTCATTAAAAATTGCAAGAATTGCCAGGGAAAATAATGGCCATGTCTGGATCGGTGGAATGCTTGAAACAGGGGTTGGCAGATCATATAACATCGCAATGGCATCAAATAAGCTCATAGACTATCCCGGGGATACATCACCAAACAGCAAATATTACATAAGGGACATTGTTAAAAATCCATATAATATGGAGGATGGCATAATAAAGGATTATAATGGCGCAGGCAATGGGATAGAAATAGATGAGGAATTAATTAATAAGTATGCTGTTGAAAGGGGTGTTATATTTTGAATCCGCTTGAATATATGGAAAAAAATAAAAAAAATATGATAAATGACCTTAGAACTGTTGTTGAATTTGAAACCCCATCATATAATAAAAAACTTCTTGATAAATTTGTGGACTTTATTTCAGGATATTTGGAGGAAAACCTCAAATGTGTACCGGAAATTATAAAATCTGATAACACCGGGAATGATATTAAATGCACACTTGGCAGCGGAAAAAAAATACTTTTATTAACACATTATGATACTGTTTTTTCAGAGGGAACATTAAAGGAAAGGCCATTCAGAATTGAGGGTGAAAAGGCATACGGTCCCGGCATATTTGACATGAAGGCCGGAATAATACAGACATTATATGCACTTAAATACATTGTTGAGCATTCTGAATTTAATAGGCAAATTGTTCTTTTAATGACATCTGACGAGGAAATAGAAAGTGGCTTTTCAAAGGATATAATTATAGAAAATGCCAGGGATGCAGAATATGTTCTGGTTATGGAACCATCATTAAATGGAAAGCTTAAAACGGAAAGAATGGGTGTTGGCACAGTAAAACTAACAGTGCATGGAAAATCATCGCATGCCGGCCTTGATCCGGAAAAGGGAGTAAATGCAATTATAGAGGCTGCCAATATAATAATGGAGGTAAAAAAATCAGGTATAGCTGGAATAAATTTTGATGTCATAAGAGGGGGCACGAGGTCAAATGTTATACCAGATCTTTGCATTGCAGAGGCAGATCTGAGATTCAGATCAGAACGCATGGTGTCTGATATTAAAAATCTGATTGAAAATATAAAACCTGTAAATCCACTGGCAAAAATAGAAACAGAATACAATATAAGGCCACCAATGATAAAAACGCTCAAATCACAGGAGCTGTTCATGAGGGCAAGGGAAATTGCACATGAAAAATTAAATATGAATCTTGAGGAAACATCTGTTGCCGGTGGCAGCGATGGCAATTTTTGTTCATACTATGCCCCTGTTCTGGATGGGCTTGGTGCAGTTGGTGACGGTGCCCACTCTGAAAATGAATTTATATACATTAATTCAATGCCCGAGCGTGCAGCCCTTTTATATTATTTAATTAATGACCTTTGAAATAAATTTTATTCAAATTATAATTTAATATAAATTTAAAAAATAAATTTCAAATTATTGCAAGAACCCCAAAGAATACAACAAATATAAGGCTTAACCAGTAAAATATTCTTGTTAATTTTTTCATATAAAATTTTCCCATTATTTTCCTGTTTTGACCAATAATGCCCATTATCACACCAGGGCCTATCAGAACAAAAACAAAGATGACGAGCAGGTAAAGAACTGAATTAATTAACATATCTGCAGGCAGTATCATTCCGGCTATAACTGCAGGAAGGCTTTCCAGAACATAAACGGTGAAAACATGCTTTTTATTTATGTTTAATGACTCAACAACCCCCCATGCACTGCCCATGGATATTACTATTAGGGCAATAAATCCTGCTGCAATTAAACCTATTCCAAATAGATATGGGGAGAAAGACCCGGCAACTGCGTCAAGCGCAACTGAAAGCTGTGATGCTGAGGCAAAATCTGTGGTTTTTGGCACCCCTGAAAATACCATCTCCACTATTACCATGAGCAGTTCTGAAACTATTGCACCAAATAACGTTTCACGTTTCATTGATTTTAACGCCGCCCGGTCTATTTCATCACTCCTTGTATTGTTTATATCAATATATGAGTTCTTAACATACCTGACCTTACTTGCCGTGGCTGATGCCTGAAAAAACAGCATAAATGGCATTATGACCGCACCAACATTTACTGCCAGAATAAATATGTAGGAGTATCCTGGTGAAAAGTATACCGGGGATGAATTAATAAAACCACGCAGGAACAGGTCAACAATGAAGGCCACTATAAGCACCAGTGTTATTGGTATTAAGATTTTTTCTGTTTTTCTGTATCCGTGTCTGGAAACAACGAATAAATGAACCACATATATAACCGGAAGTGAAATTAATATTGGTATGCCCATCAGGTTTAATCCTATGGCTATGCCCATATATTCTATTGCATATGTTACAACATCTGTAAGTGCCATTGGAAATGACATAATAACAGATACTTTTTTTGAATAATTCTCACGTATGACATCACCAAGTCCCTTGGATGTTGCTATGCCTATCCTCCCTGATATCTCCTGGACAAAATATAATGGAAGTATCATGAGAATCATGAACCATATTAATCCGTATTTAAAAATGGCACCTGTTTCTGCAGCCCCTATTGTACTGCTTGCGTCCATATCAGCAATCATAACAAGCCATGCGGGACCAAAGAAGCGAAGGTAGAACCTTAACCTGCTCTTTCTGGATCTTAGGTTTAAATCTGATTCCTCATTCATATGATGTCACTAGCCTGAAGGAGCCTGCAAGTTTTTCTGGTATTTTAAATTCATTATTACCTGATATAACTATGCTCCTACCATCCCTGTAGAAGGTTAAGTTCTGACCGGGAAGGATCGATGCATCTGCAAATTTCTTCAGAAGGTTATTTTCCTCATATATAATTCTTGAAAGTTTGTATCTTCCCTCTGGAACCTGATTAATGCTAAATTCCATGATATTTGGGTTTTCTTTAATGTTTATGGGATTTCCATGAGGGCATCTATCAGGATTTCCAAGGTTCTTCCTGAGCTTATTAAAATGTAAATCATCTATTGAATGCTCTATATCCATAACAGCATCATGGGATTCCTCCCATGGTACATCGAGCATTTTTACGGCAAATACCTCGGATATTCTGTGCCTGCTCATTATTGGTGCGGCCAGGTCAAGTCCATATGTTGTTAAATATATCTTTCTGTTAAACTTTTTAATAATGTTTTTAGCCTCAAGCTTGTTTAAATACTCAGAAACTGTTGGCATGGAGACATTTAAATCGGAGCTTATTCCTATTTCGTTGGCACTACCAAATGCCTCTATGAGGGTGTAAATTGTTTTTATATAATCCTCCTCATTATTTCTAAAATCCATGCAACAATATTAGGTATACCTAAATAAATTTATCTAAAGTTGAAGTAACTAAAATATAAACATCTGATGTAATTTTATGAATTCAACTTTTGCATGCATTAAGAATTTTTAGTGTTTCAAAAAGTATAAAAATGGATGATAATTATGTTTATTCTAAAGGCTTAAAGCCATATATTATCAATATATGTTACCAGATATATTTGGTCAGACAGCATTTTTTTCAAGTATTCTGTTTGGTATATCACGGTTTAACAGTGAAGATATTATAATGCTAAATATTATAGGAATCATTAAGATGTATATTATTGACTGGTTCCAGCCTATTATGTAAACGAGTGAAAGTAAGGATGTTGGCATTATTATGTTGCCAATCCACATAAAGGCATAACCGTATGTGCTTGCAGTCGCCCTAACCCTTGTTGGGAACATGTCGTTTACATAAAATGGCCATGCAGCCCACTGTGATAATAAAAAGAAAATAAATACAATATTAAATAGCAGTACATAATAATATGATGTTGATAATATTATTCCGGAAACGGAAATTGATGTTATAAACATGAATACTGCCATGACGTTTCTTCTGCCTATTTTATTGCCAAGATGTGCTGCAAATATGTATCCAATAATACCTATGCCAAAGGATATAAATTCAAAGGATAATGTGTCAAGGAATGCTATGTGTTTTATTTCAACGTAATATATTGGCAATGCCACAAGAGATATTGTTGCACTTCCCGATAGTATTGCGGCATAAATTGCGATGAGTATGGATTTTCTCCTTAAATCCCTGTGGAACATTTGTACAAAGGGATTTTTTATTGCCTCCCTCAAATTGGCGCTGTATCTTGTTGTTTCCTCCTTTTTATTTTGAATATAATCATTTTTTGCCTTCCTTAAATCCATGAATCTGTCTGTTTCAGGCAGTGATTTTCTGAAATATAATATGAACAGGGCGGGCAGAACGCCTATAAAAAATACATATGTTAAATGTATATTATATAATTCAAATAGATAAACCACTGCAGCACCAAATGTCTGGCCCACAGGAAAACCCAGTGATGTTATTAGCATCTGTCTTCCACGAAGTTTGTGCGGTGCGGTCTCTGCCGTTAAGGTGAAACCCAGCGGTTCATCTGTTCCTGCACCTACAGATGTTAAACCGCGTGAAAACATAAATGTTGGAACAGAAAAGGAAAAACCGGTTATTAAAGACCCAAATGAATATAATAAAACAGTAATCATAAATAATAATCTTCGCCCATACTTATCTGCAAGGTAACCAAAGGAGAATGCAGCTATGGCGGAAACAATAAATGCGGTATCGTTTATTATATTTATATCATTTAAATTAAAATTAAATAACGCTATCAATCCCGGTATGCTTGCAAGGAACATTTCAAAATCGAATGCAAATAATAAAACACCAAAAAATGCAGATAATGTATATCTCCAATATTTTTCCATATTCTGATATTGCAATTATGTATATATTTTATTATAAAATAAATTTTGATTTAAATGCATTTTATTATTTGTTAAATAATTAGTGTAACAAATAAAAACCAGTTATTCAAACTAATTAAAATTATTTTTTTTAATATTTAGGCTTCAGTCAGTGTAATTTTTTCTGCATTAACCTTAATTTTTGTTCATTATAATTATTAATAACTACATTAATTATATAAATGATATCATAATATTAATTTATGGCAACGGTGGCAGATATCATTATAAAAACATTAGTTAATTTTGGAGTTAAGAGAATATATGCAATACCAGGAGATTCATTAAATCCAATCATCGATGCAATAAGGAGAAATAAGGATGTTGAGTATGTGCAGGTTAGGCACGAGGAGGGCGGGGCATTAAGTGCATCATTTGAATCAAAATACTCCGGTAAATTATCTGCCTGCATGGGCACTTCAGGACCAGGGTCTATTCATTTATTAAATGGTTTATATGATGCAAAAATGCAGCATGTTCCGGTAATAGCATTGACAGGTCAGATTGAAACAGATTTATTGCACCATGATTATTTTCAGGAGGTTGATTTAATAAAATTATTCGATGATGTTTCTGTATTTAATGCAAGAATAGTTAATCCAAAAAATGCCCATTATTTAATATGGAGGGCATGCAGGGAGGCAATATTGAAAAAAGGCGTGGGACACATAGACATGCCTGTGGATATATTAAGGGAAAATGCAGATGAGGAGGACCTGTCATATTATATTAATCCTGTAAGCTATAAACCAGATGGCATGGAAGAGGCAGCAAAATTAATAAATGAAAGCAAAAGGCCATTAATATTCATAGGTGGTGGTTCTAGAAATTATCATGATGAAATAAATAATTTTGCGGAAAAAATAGGTGCTCCGGTGGTTTATGCTCTTGATGGCAAGGGAACATTTAATGATGATGATAAAAAGGTAATGGGCGGCATAGGCCTGCTTGGAACAAGGCCATCAGTAAAGGCCATAGAAAACTGTGATTTAATGATATTCCTTGGAACAATATTTCCGTACACATCATTTTTAAAAAAGGTCAATAACATACAGGTAAATAATAATATAGATGATTTAAATAAAATTATGAAGGCAAATTATTCATATTTATGTGATATAAAATATTTTATTGATAACATAAATGTTAATGAAAAGGATGAAAAATATTACAATGAACTTCAGGATGAAAGGGAAAAATGGTTTGCTAGCCTTAATAAAATGATAAATGACAAAAGAAATCCTATAAGGGCAGAGGTATTAACAAATGAGATATCAAAAAGAATTGAGGACGACGCAATAATAATAACAGATACCGGAGATGTGACATTATGGACAAACAGATTTATTAGGGCAAAAAATAAAAATAAATTTTATTTTTCTTCATGGCTTGGAACAATGGGGTCAGGCATTCCAGGAACAATAGGACTTGCTTTTGCATCAGGCAAAAAGGTCTACGGAATAATAGGGGATGGCAGCTTTGCAATGACATCAATGGAATTAATAACAGCAAAAAAATATAATTTGCCTGTTAAATTAATAGTATATGATAACCATATACTTGGAATGATAAAGCTTGAGGAGGAGGTCATGGGATATCCCGAATACGGCGTTGATTTATATAATCCAGATTTTTCAAAGCTTGCTGAATCTGTGGGGATAAAAGGTATAAGGGTTAACAGCGTGTCTGAACTGGATTCCAAACTGGATGAGTTCTTTTCTCATGATGGCCCTGTTGTTCTTGATGTTATAACTGAAACAAATGAAACACCAATGCCACCAAAACTTGAATTTAAGGTTGCAGCAAAATATGTGACATCTATATTGAGGGAAAAACTTGAACCAAAAGATTAAGTGTAATTAATTTGATATTATGATGGGAATATAATTTTATTATTTTCCTAATGGAATCAGTGTGTTTATTTTAATTTAAAGACCATTTAAACCATTTTTATATTATAAAATCTGGATCCAGAATATATAAATAAAAAAAATTTAATGATGTATTGGTTAAAGCATTAAACCTTTATAATAATGCGACTGCCGGGATTTGAACCCGGGTTAGTGGCTTGGGAAGCCACTGTGATACCAGGCTACACTACAGTCGCTTACAGACCTTATTTAAAATTTATATTTAACTTTTAAGTATCAGGCAGATTTATCTGCCTTCTCTTTGCTAGGTCCAGAACGGATTCCCCGATGGGGGTAATTTCACCATATTTATCTAGAAGCCCCATATTAATAAGCTTTGCCCTTTTTGATGGGTCATCATTTCTTCTCTTTTTATATGCGAGCATCTTAAGGCAGGGAAGTTCAAGATACTTTATATATTCCCGGGGTCCTATGCTTTTCAGAATATAATGCCCCTTATTTGTAAGTAAATAATATGTATGATGCTTATGCACCTCATTTGTTTTTTTAAGCTTTGCCTCAGTTCTTTTTATTGAAGAACCAGAATATTTTTCTATTAACCCCATGTTCTCAAGGCGCTCCAGATAAATATTTACATTCATTTGGGGTATGCTTGTATAAATTTTTATATTTTTTGCATAATCCAGTTTTGCCAGATTAAAATGCTGCAATACCATTAAAAGTTGATTATCAAATACAAGATTTTTAATTATTTCATCATCTTCCATGATTACACCGCAGTTGAATATTAATTTATATTATAATACATTTTATATTTTATTATAAAATCATGGGATGGACTTGATTTATTATTAAATCATGGTCTATATAAAAAATGATGAGAATATTTTTTATCATGTCATATGTTTATTTCATGTTCGTTATAATAGGTCAATTTAATTCCCCCACAAAAAGATTAAACTACTTCTGAACGATTCATGTATGGTGTTACAATGGAGGATTTAGACCCATTTGATATAGCTCTCAAGCAGCTAAAAAAGGCTGCCAGCGTGATAAATTTAGATAAACAGGCTCTTGAAATTTTAAGTTCTCCAAAGGAGATACTTGAGGTTTCCATACCTGTAAAAATGGACAGTGGAGAAACCAAGGTCTTTAAGGGCTTTAGGGTTCATTATAACAATGCCCGGGGACCAATGAAAGGTGGAATAAGGTACTATGAAAAGGAGACACTTTCAGAGGTTAAGGCCCTATCAGCATGGATGACATGGAAGACAGCCCTTCTGGACCTTCCATACGGTGGTGCCAAGGGAGGTATTGTATGCGATCCCAAAAAAATGAGCAGGGGTGAGCTTGAAAGATTAAGCAGGGGTTATATAGATGCAATTGCAAATTTCATAGGGCCGGATATAGACATACCTGCACCGGATGTTTACACAACACCGCAGATAATGGCATGGATGATGGATGAATATGAGAAGATAGTACGGCATTCAGCACCCGGTGTTATTACAGGAAAACCATTGGAAATTGGTGGTTCACTGGGCAGGGGTGATGCCACAGCAAAGGGAGGCATGTATGTCCTAAGGGAGGCTGCAAAGTCAATAGGACTTGATCTTTCAAAGGCAAGAGTCGCCGTTCAGGGATTCGGAAATGCCGGACAGTTTGCTGTAAAATTTGTTAAAGAAATGTTTGGATCAAAGGTTGTTGCTGTATCCGATTCAATGGGCGGCATTTATTCAGAGGATGGAATAGATTTCCAGGAATTGCTTGAATATAAAGAAAAAACTGGAAAGGTGGAGGGATTTAAAAACTGCAAAACAATAACAAATGAGGAGCTTCTTGAGCTAAACGTTGATGTGCTTATACCTGCAGCAATAGAAAACCAGCTTACAGGTGCCAATGCAGATAAGGTAAAGGCCAAAATAATCCTGGAGCTTGCAAACGGTCCAACAACGCCAGAGGCTGATGAAATATTCTTTAAGAAGGGTGTGCTTTTAATGCCAGATTTTCTTTCCAATGCTGGTGGGGTAACCGTATCATACTTTGAGTGGGTACAGAACATTACTGGAGATTACTGGACTGAGGAGGAGGTTTATAAGAAACTTGATGCCAAGATGACAAAGGCCGCACAGGATGTCCTCGCAACATATAAAAAATACAATGTTGACCCAAGGACTGCTGCCTATACAATAGCAGTCAAGCGTGTTGCGGACGCAATGAAGCTTAGGGGAATCTATTAATAAAATTTTATATTTTTATTCTTTTTAATCATTTATTATTTTTAACAAAAAAAAT
The DNA here is from genome assembly GCF_038728925.1 of Acidiplasma sp. Classification (NCBI taxonomy): domain Archaea; kingdom Methanobacteriati; phylum Thermoplasmatota; class Thermoplasmata; order Thermoplasmatales; family Ferroplasmaceae; genus Acidiplasma; species Acidiplasma sp. The sequence continues at coordinate 11,879 of NZ_JAVYSZ010000019.1, read as the reverse complement.
ATTTATAAGGGTTATATTAATAATAGATGATTATGACAAGAATGAGTATTTCCATAAAAAATCTCAAGGACATAGTAGATATGCTTGGTACAGTTGTTACAGAGGCTAAATTTAAAATTGGTATTTCAGGTGTTTCAGTTAATGCAGTTGACCCTGCACATGTGGCAATGGTGTCATTAGAGGTCCCAAAAACTGTATTTTCTGAATATGACGTGCCTGCGGATGAGGAAATATCAGTTGACCTTGAAAAAATAAGGTCTGTTATTAAACTAGCATCGTCTGCTGATACTGTTATAATAACAAAGGATAAGGATAAACTAAAATTTGAAATAGGGACAATAATTAAAAGCATTTCTTTAATAGATAACGATCAGATAACAAATCCCAGGGTTCCGCAGATTGCATCTGAGGATTATGTTGTGTTAACAAAGGCCGATTTTGAGAAGGGACTCAGAGCAGCCGAGGATGTATCGGATGCAATAAGATTAACCCTTGATAAAAATAACTTTTATGCAAAGTCAACATCAGATGCCGATGAGAGTGAGATGATTTTGCCAAAGGACATGGTTAAGGAACTTGTATGCAATGAACCAATAAAATCATCATATCCCCTTGAATATTTGTTAAAACTTGTTAAGTCAATATCATCAAATGAGGATATCAAGATATCATTTAAAAGTGATTATCCATTAACAATAGAGTTTAATCTCGGATCTGGAAATGAAAATGCCAGAATTAAAGGGAGATTTTTGCTGGCACCAAGAATGGAATCCTGAGCGGGCACGAGGGGATTTGGACCCCTGATTTACAGCTTAGGAGGCTGTTGCCCTATCCATGCTAGGCCACGTGCCCTTGTTATTCGATATTGATACATAGCATTTAATTTTTTTGACTTTAGATATTTTTTCATAATTGGCAATTAAAATTTTTTATCATTATTTCATGATGGATTTATGATATTGCAAAGAGTCATTTTGAATTTACAGTAAAAATATTATATTATCGTTTTTCATGATTTCTGATTTGTAATTTTATGGTATAATATATTAATAACAAAAAATCTATTATTAAAAGTATTGAGCCAATAATTATACCTAATTTATGTTTTGAAACTATTGATGATATTAATTCATAAGAAATTGAAAATATTAGAAATATCGCAATATATATAGAATATTTTATTTTATCCATTTTTATCACTTTTCATTAATTTATTTTATTATTATTCTTTTTTATTTTGTAAATATAGTATATTAAAGCAAACGAATATATTATAATTATAAAAGCTCCAAGATATATACCTAAAAGCCATTTAGTTAGTATTGCAGCTACTAACTCGTAAACCATTAAAATTAGTAAAGCCATGTTAAAATACAAAGATTTTTTTATCTTTTCCATTTTATCACCGATATATTAAAGCCATTATAAGAACTATGTATTACTGACAGTGTAGAAAAAACCAAACCAACCAGTGCTTCTATAAGAGAGCCCAATGTCAGAAGTACATAAAGTCCAACAATCATGATTAATGCTATATAACCAACAATACATACTGCAAACCACCTGTTATTGGCCATAGCTATTCCTTAAGTTTTATTTATTTCCATATTTTTTATGTTATTATTTGTTAACTTCAGTATATTATTCATTGCCAATGCTATATATGAATATTCTATTCCAAATTTATTTAATGTATTGTTATTGGAATTCATATAAGTAAATGAAATTAATTCCATACTGTTTATTAAGTTTTTCATTTCATTATTATATGTTGATTTATAATTCAATGTAAATTCATTTCCCAATAATATTTTTGATGAATTTATTGGCACAATATTGGCATATAAATATGAAATATTATCATTGTTATTATTGCATATTATATTGCCTATTTCCACCTTATAATTTTTAAATGTATCTGTAAATGCTATTGTATACTTTATATTAGAATTGTTATAGTATTGTAATAAATAATTTGTATTATTTGTCTTTATATAATTGTATTTATATGATGTTATATTATTATTCTTAATATCATTGTTTTCATAATTGTTTATAGTGTTAATATTAGTTTTATTAATATTATTAAATGATATTATTCCATTATTTGATATGTTAAAATTGTTCATGAATGTAATATTTCATATCCTAACATAATTATTGGATGGGTTTTCATTATTAATAATGTTCCTATTATTATCAAAATTTCCTGAAAATGCCATCATAACAAACAGTAATGAAATTATTATAGATACAATTATTATGAATCTTTGTTTCATAATATATATACATGGATTTCATACTATAAAGGGGTTTCTATATATTATATGCTATAATCCCAAGTAATAAAATACTATATAAAAATTATAATATAAAAAATTAATGCGCCAAAACAATATGTGTTTGTAATTAAAAATTAATGAAGATTTTTAAATTATGCATAAAGTATTTAAACCAATAACACTTATATTCTAAACATGGAAATACTGGCAATGCCTGTTACAGATGGTATGGTTGACATGCCGGGGAAGGCCAGGGAGGTCCATATCTTTAAAATATCTGATAACAGGAATAAATGCAATCTTATTAAAAAATATAAAAATCCTGCCCTGGAGATAAAATCCGATGGTGGCCTTCCAATGCTTGAAACACTGTTTAAGTATGGTGTGAACACATTAATAGTGCCTGGAATTGGAGAGCCGGGACTTAATTTTTTGGATAATAAAATAAAGGTATATATTTCAGGCGGAGAGGAAACAGAATGCATTAAAAATTATTTATTAAATAAGCTAAAATCAACAGACAAACCAACAATATCCGATTGTTCAAAGGAATTATTAAAGAAATCGGCCAAATATAAGAATAAAATATAATTTATATTTATTAAACCACATATTTTTTATGGGAAATAAGTGGGAAATTTTATTTATATATTTATCATAATGTTTAAATGACAGCCTTTATTATTGGAAGATTTCAGCCATTTCATAAGGGGCATTTGGAAATCATAAAAACAATACTTAAGGATAATGATCATGTTATCATAGGTATCGGGAGCGCACAGTTCTCACATACACTTACAAATCCATTTACAGCAGGTGAAAGATACTTAATGATATCAAATACACTGGAGGCAAACAACATAAAAAATTTCTATATTGTACCAATAGAGGATGTAAACTCCAATCCAATGTGGGTTGCCCATGTTGAATCATTAACACCGCCATTTTCAAGGGTTTATACAAATAATCCATTGGTTAAAAGATTGTTTTATGAGAAAAAATACGAGGTCAGGAGTCTTCCCCTGCTTAACAGAAAATCATGGTCTGGAACCAGAATAAGGGAGAAGATGATCAAGGGACTGGACTGGAAGGATGATGTCCCGGAAACAGTTTATAATATAATAACAAATTGCCTTGACGGGATAAACAGAATAAGGGAACTTGCGAATACTGATGAAGACCCAATATAATAAACTATTTATTTTAAATATGAATATGAAATAAATGAATTTAAAAATGCGTTTAATAACCGCCTCATACAGGCAGAGCGATGTTACAGTGGAATTGTATGGAAGAACTGCTGATGGAAAATCTGTAACCGCCTTATATTTTGGATTTAAGCCATATTTCTATTATGTTAACCCAGATGATGAATGCATTAAAAAAATTAAGGAGAATCCTGAGTTTCTGGATATGCAGGATAAAACATTGTTTCTTGATGGCCGGAACCAGAATGTAAAAAAAATATACATAAAATCTCCCTGGAAGGTACCTGAAATGAGAAAAATATGCAGCTGTGAGGCTCTTGCTGCAGATATACCCTTCCATCACAGGTTTCTTTATGATTTTGATCTGGGTCCATCAGTAGAAATAGATGGGGAAGAATTAGACGATGAAAAAAATAATTATACGACAGATTATGTTATAAAAATAAATGAAATAAAAAATGCAGAACCATTTAATCCCGATCTTAAGATATTATCATTTGATATTGAGAATTCAATAAAATCCAAGGAAATATATGTCATTGGTTATGCAATATATTTTAATGGGTCCATAAGGCAGGGCTCCATATCATCTGATGAGGAATCCATATTAAGGAATTTTAATAAACTGATACAGGATGAGGACCCAGATATAATAACCGGATACAATATAGATGGCTATGACCTGCCCTTACTTGAAGAGAGGATGAGGGAGCATCATTTAAGCTTCAATATCGGCCGTGATTTTCTTCCACCAAGAAGAATAATGAACCAGTTCTGGAGGCTCCATGGCAGGGTTGTTGATGATGCATGGTGGGAGGTAAAAAAGGTTTTAAAGCCAAAGCATGAAAGCCTAAACTATGTTGCAAATTATCTTTTAAATGAGGGCAAGGAAAACGTTGACAGATTAAATATAGAGGATGAATGGAAGAACCGGAAGGATGATGTAATAAAATACTGCATTAAGGATGCCTACCTTGCACTGGAAATCTACAGAAAAATAAGGATACTCGACAGGAATTTATACATGTCCACGGTATCAATGCTTCCACTGGATGATGTTACAAACGGCGGCACCAGTACCTATGTGGATTCAATTTTAATTAGGAGAGCAGACAGGTTAAATATTGCTGTTCCAATGAGCGCAAGATCAGCCTCAAATGAAACCTACGAGGGTGGATATGTTCACAGCATAGAGCCGGGTTTATATGATATGGTTGTTGTTCTGGACTTTAAAAGCATGTACCCATCAATGATAATAAAGTACAATATTTGTTTTACAACATTAAGCCCTGAGGGTACAATTGTTGCACCGAACGGTGCCAGATTTCTTTCCCCAGAGGTTAAAAAAGGGCTGATTCCTCAAATACTGGAAGAATTAATGAAGGATAGAGACTCTGTAAAAAAACAGATGAAAACCGATAAGGAGAATTATGAATACCTTGATGGATTGCAGGCTGCAATAAAGGTTCTTATGAATACATTCTATGGCGTTCTGGGTACGTCATTTTACAGATTTACTAACAGGGAGATCAGCAGTGCCATCACCGCATTTGCCCGAGATACAATAACGACAATAATAAAAGAACTAGAAAATAAAAAGTTAAGGGTAATATATGGCGATACAGATTCCATTTTTATTGAGTCTGGCAAAAAAACACTTGATGAGGCAGTTAAATTTGGAAATGATTTAAGTTCAAGCATCTCTAAGGAAAATAATCTTACACTGGAATTTGAAAAAATTATGGACCCATTATTTTCACATGGGGCAAAAAAAAGATATGCAGGGAAAATTGTATACCCTGAGGATAAAAGGGGCGAAATACTTGTCAGGGGATATGAAACAAGGAGAACCGATTCATTTGATCTCCAGAGCGAGGCATTAAATAATGTATTTGAGCTTGTTCTTGACCGTAACATTGATGGGGCAAAAAAATATGCTGAGGATTTAATTAAAAAGGTTTCAAACGGCGATGTTGATATTGAAAAGCTTGTAATATCCAGAAGCGTAAAGGAATTCTCCACATATAAGAATGCAGATTCAATGGCAAATGTAAATGCTGCCAGAAAAATGATTGAACGTGGGGAAACATTTATTCCGGGAATGAAAGTTTCATGGATTGTCACAAATTCCAAAAAGACACCGCAGGAGATTGAACCGTTTATTGACGGAATGCCATTCAATTACAGGCCGGATTATGAATATTACTCCAAGAGGTTGCAGGAAACACTTAACAGGGTTCTTGAGAGTCTGGATAAGGAGATAAAAATATTTAAGGATCCGCAGGCCAAGCTAACTGATAATTTCACTGAGGTCAGGGAGGAAAAACCAAAACAGAAAAAGAATATAGAGGATTATTTCAAATAATTTATGAATAAACTTTTTATCAATCAAATAGTTTAAATAATATAGATAAATTACTTATCCATGAAGGAGGATTTAAGATCTTTAATATTTACATCCCTTGGTCATTTTACAAACGATGGTAATTTCCTGTTATTTCCAACTTTAATAGCGTATTATAAGTTAATTCCTGGGGTCAGCGTTCCATTACTAGGTGCAATGGCAATTGTATATAATTTAATTTCAGGGTTCCTGGGTTCACCAATAGGCAGGCTTGCTGACAGGATTGATCATGATGGTTTCCTTATATTCACAGGCATTTTTATTGAGGCAACATCGGTAATGCTCTTTGGTGTTTCCTTTATAGTAAGCCATAACATAATTGATTATACCATACTTATTGCAGCCGTTCTTCTTGGCATAGGACAGGCATTTTATCATCCGATAGGCGCATCAATACTTTCATTCACATATGGGAAAAAAAGGTCACCAACAGCAATGGGTTATAATGGTTCCTTTGGAAGCATAGGCAGGGCAGTGATACCGTTTATACTTGTATATTCAATTGATTTCTTTGGTAAGGTAAATGGACTTTATATAATAGGCGTCTATACATTTGCCTCAGCCTTTATTATACTGGCAGGCCTTAGCTTTTTCAGAAGAAGCAAGTATAAAATTGATGAGGGAAAGGTCACCAAAATCACCAGGGAAAAACCAAAACTCGGTGATTATAAAAAATTCTTAATTGCCCTTACGTTAATAGTATTTATAAGGTCAATATTTATGATGGGTACTGTTACATTTGTCCCAGACTATTTGGATGATGTCCTTAATTCAAAAATATTAATGGGTGATGTTGTTTCAATAAGCTTTTTAAGTGCAGTTGCCGGCCAGCCATATTTTGGGTCAATGGTAAGAAAACGCGGTGGAAGATTCACTGTGGCACTAACCACAATTTTATCAACAATATTTTTTGGCATTTTTTTAATTGTTCATACATTTGCCCTGCTAACAGTGGTTTATCTATTATATGTATTTGCTGCATTCAGTGGCTTCCCGGTGCTCCTTGGATACGTTGCACAGGTAATACCATCGGAATTCTCAACAGAGTCAAATGCGCTTATATGGAGTTTTGGAAACATAGTTGGCGGGTCAGTTGGTATAGCCATAGTAACCCTGCTTCTGTTCCTTAAGGTGACACTGTTTACCTCATTTGTATACATGCTTATATTTGCAATAATTTCCGTTATACTCCTGCCATTGCTTCCAAAAAACAAAAAGGAATCAGACAAATTAAAAAATGCCTCTTAAAATAATTAGTATAATCTTATTTTATAATTTTTTAACCATTCTATATCACTGTTATATATATCGCGTATATCTGTCAGGCCATAGTAAATCATTGCCAGCCTTTCAAGCCCAAGACCAAAGGCCAGAACTGGATATTTTAAGCCTATTGGCCCTGTGACCTCGGGCCTGAATATGCCCGATCCACCAAGCTCAACCTCCTTTCCGTTTATTTCAACAACAACATCCATGCTGGGTTCTGTGTATGGATAATATGATGGAATAAGCCTTATTTTATTAAAACCAAGCCTTGAGTAGAATTCCCTTAAAAGCCATTTTAATGTTGACAGGTTGGCATCCCTGGCATAAACTGCACCCTCTATTTGATAAAGCTCAGAAAGGTGCTTCCAGTCAACACTTTCATGCCTGAATACCTTTTCTATTGAAAATATATACTGTGGTGGGTTTCTATTATTATACAGGTATCTTATTGTATTTACTGTTGTGTGGGTTCTCATAATAATTTTTTTGCCCTCTTCCTCAGACCATTTATAATTCCAGCCAGAATAACTTTTATAGCCATTTTCATGGACATTTTTCACCAGGTCAATTATTTCAGGATTTTCAAATTCCGGTAATCTGTCTGAATCAAGGTAAAATGTATCCTGAAGGTCACGGGCAGGGTGATCCTGGGGTATAAAAAGCATGTCCATATTCCATGCTGTGTATTCTATAAAATGTCCATGCATTTCTGTGAATCCCATTTCTGTAAATATCCTTCTTATGTTTCTTATTAGCTGTGTAAGAGGGTGAAGACCCCCACCTGAGGCTTCCTCCGGCCTCATATTCAAATCATATGGCCTGAAAACAATATTTTTATAACTTCCAGATGTTATCATTTCGGATGTCAGCTGGCCTGAATACTGATTGCCTGTGTAACCTGAAAGAACCTTTAAGCCATTTTCATTAATGCTTATTATTCTATCAATGTTTGTTTTTTCCCTTATAAGATTTCGTTTTTTTAAAAAATCTATGATACCTGCATCAGGAACGCTGCCTGAAATTATTTCATTTATTCCCTTTTTAAGGTCTTCAACATAATCCAATAATCTGGTATCCCTGTATATTAGCTCACCATTTACAGGTTTTATTCCATATTTTGCCAGATTTGATAATGCAATTCCAAAACAATCCTTAAACATGGTTTTAATATCGCTTAATTTTGCCCTTCCAGCATTTTTTAGGTATTTATACAATTTTTCCTCAGGAAAACCATCTTTTAGATATCCCATTGCCTCGTCTGTTACAATGTAGGTTGTTTTTTTTCTCTCCGTACTTTTTATAAGATTTTTGGCAATAAGATAGGATATTGCGCTTGATATATTTCTCTGATCAAGACCATCTATAATAATTTCATATTCTGATTTTTCTCCATTTTCCTTTAAATATTTTAAAACCAGATATTCGCTGTAACTAATTCCGGTGCCCTGCATTGTATCAATATATCCTGATGATATTAAAAAATTATGAAATTATAATAACATGATTTTTTATTATTATGGGAAATTATTTAAATAATAATATACCATTAAAGTATGTGGATTACGTACCTGATACATCGGTTATTATTGACGGTCGGTTTACCTCCTTCATTAAGGATCATGAGGGTTCCAGGGTAATACTTCCCGAGGCCATGCTTGCTGAGGTTGAGCATCAGGCAAATGAGGGGAGGTCCATAGGATTCGCTGCCCTCGAGGAGCTAAAAAGGTTGAGGGAGCTTGAAAATGCTGGAAAAATTTACATAGAAATATATGGAAAAAGGCCACAGGACTGGCAGATTAGAAGGGCTCACAGTGGGGAAATTGATAATATAATAAGGGATGTGGCGCTTGAATATAACGCCACCCTTGTAACCGGGGACAACATACAGAGGGATATTGCAATAATTAAGGGTATTAATGTTGAATACCTTAAATCACTTGAAAAGGAATTTAAGACAATAGAGGAATTTTTTGAGGAGAATACAACATCTGTTCATTTGAAGGCGAATATGAAGCCATTGTTAAAAAATGGGTATCCTGGAAGCATTGTACTTGAGGAATTAAGTTACATTGTAACAAAGGAGGAGCTGGAAAGCATTGCAAGTGATATTGTTAAAAGGGGTAAATTCGAGGATGAATCATTTATAGAAATGGATATGTTCGGTGCCACTGTTATACAGCTAAAAAACATAAGAATTGTCATAACACGGCCCCCGTTTTCAGATTCACTTGAAATAACAGCGGTCAGGCCGGTTAAAAAAACAACAATAAGTGATTATAATATAGATAAAAAATTATATGAAAGGCTGGAAAACAGGGCAAACGGAATTCTTGTTGCCGGTTCCCCGGGTGCAGGCAAGAGTACCTTTGTAACTGCACTTGCTGAATTTTATGCATCAAAGAAAAAGATCGTTAAAACAATGGAAAAACCAAGGGATTTGCAGGTATGTGATAAAATAACACAGTATACAAGCCTTGAGGGGGATATGGAAAAAACCGGTGACATATTATTACTGGTAAGGGAGGATTACACAGTATTTGATGAAATGAGGGTAACATCAGATTTTAAGGTTTTTGCAGATTTAAGGCTTGCAGGGGTGGGAATGATAGGCGTTGTACATGCAACAAAGGCCACCGATGCAATTCAGAGATTTATAGGCAGAATCGAGCTGGGCTTAATACCACAGGTTATAGATACAATACTCTTTATAGAAAGCGGTAAGATATCACAGGTATTAACCACTGAATATGTTGTAAAGGTGCCATATGGGCTTAATCAGGAGGATCTGGCCAGGCCTGTCATAGTTATTAAGGACTTCATGAAGAATAAACCGGTAAGTGAGATATACACATTCGGGGATCAGGTTGTGGTTGTTCCGGTTGGCGAGGTTCAGGGCAAAAATCCGCTTTATTCTCTTGCTGCAGGAAAAATAAAGGATGAAATATCAAAATTCCTTAACACTGAGAAGGTTTCTGTTGACCTAATTTCTGATAACCGTGCAATCATAAAAATTCCGGACACATTAATACCAAAGTTAATAGGAAAGAAGGGTGACACAATATCGAATTTTGAAAATATATTTGGGGTAAAGCTTGATGTTGATACCCTTGATGAGGACGTAAATGTATTGCAGGATGCGGTTTTTGAAATTAAAAATAAAACAATATTCATTGATATTGGATCAAGAAATAAACCTGTCAAAATCTATGTTGACGGCATATTAATAATGCAGGCAAGATCATCATCCAAGGGAATGATAAAACTAAGAATAAACAGTGATACAGGGTCATCATTATATAAATATATAAAACAGGGCAAAAAGATTCAATATATGATATCGGATGACGAAAAGAAATAAATAAATATTATGTAATAAAATAATGATTTAAATATCATCCTATAATTTCAATTTATGTATTCATATGAAAGAACAGTGGATAAAAATGCTGAACAGGTATTTGGAGAGCTGCATAAAATTTTAAAGGAAAACAACTGGGTAATAATGTCATATATAGATGTTAAGGAGATTTTTTCTAAAATGAAGGAAAAATTAAACCCATATTATATACTGGACGTTTGCTTTCCACCAGCTGCAGTGGAGTTGATAAGGGATTCAATTGACATAGGCGCTTTTATACCATGCAAGCTTGTTTTAATAGAAAATGATGGAAAAACCAGAATTCTTATGCCGAAGCCATCAGTATTTTCAAGGGAATACCTTAATTCGGATGGAAAAATAGCAGAAAAGTATGAAAGTGCTTTAATAGAATTGATAAATAAAATTTAACCATAAACTTTAACTTACTGAATTCTAATACCGTAACGTTGATTGCAAAAAAGTCCCCGCTGATACTGGAAGGCCAGATTATAAATTCGCTATTTGGATACATAGGTCTTTTTTTTATAATCAGGTTTATAGGTCTTCAGCAGTGGGGTTTTCTAAGTTTTTCACTGGCATTCATTGGAGTTTTAAGTATTTTTTCGGATCTAGGATTTAATTCTGCCCATCTGCGGTTTATGTCCATGAATGATCCGGACAGGGCAAAATACAATGGTTCATTCCTGACATTGAAATTCATAACAACATTTGGAACAGTGCTAATAATACTTGCTGCACTATATGTATGGATTGATGTGCTTCACAGGGGTTTTCAGAGCCCGGTTGAATATTATTCAATTCTAATTTTAATACCATATTTTGCCTTTAACAGGTTAAAGGATTTTTATTACATAACTTTTAATGCAAAAATGCAGGCTGCACGTATGATGCTGCCACAGATTGTTGAGGCTGTATTCAGGAACTCCGCCTTCATTTATATGGGGTTGATGTATAAATTCAGGATTTCCATATTTATGCATGTAAGTGCTGCAATTATATTTGCAATAATATACAGTTTTTCATACTTTATCTTTTTTATTGTTTCATATTTTTTGGGCAGGCCCTGGCATATTAAAAAACCTGAAAAAACAATAATAAAAAAATACATAACCCTGGCACTGCCCCTTGCAGCCTCATCCATAATTGCAACTATAAGCGGAAATATAGACAAGGTGCTTATACAGTTTTTCTGGCATGCCTCCGCAACCGGGGCCTATGCGGCATTGCAGAGAATAACGATGCCAATAATCACATTCTCGATGGCATTGAGTGTTTTTTTCATACCATTATTAACAAGGGAGGAGACAAAAAATGGTTTTAATGATAATATATCAGTATTT